>SPDA01000036.1 GCA_004525155.1 Spirochaetales bacterium | reverse complement strand
TCGGGAACGGTAATTTCACGTATAAGACCTTTGCGTCCGCCTATGCACCGGACATGCAGAGCGTTATGATCTTCCAGATCCAAATCGATGAGATCCAGAACGGTAAATTTCTTCATGGTATGATCCTATTGATGAGATTTTATTTTTTCTTTCTCCTTCCGTATTTTTCTTTCGAGTTTGGTTATCACTTCGTCGAAACCTTTAATGAGATCGTAATTTTTCCCCTTGATATGGGTGGAGTAATTCCACCTGAAATTAATGTTAACATCTATTTTAAACAGGCTTTTTTCCTTGGTCAGTGTCAGCAGGAGGTCCACAATCAGATCTTTCGCGTATTCTATCTTGTGGATTTTTTTCTCGAAATGATCCTGCTGCGCCTCGTCAATGTCAAAATGGATACTTTTAATCTCCAGATTCATGTTTTACCTCCAAAAAAATTTATCTGCTGTAGGAAGATGAAATATCAAGTTCATTCCTGTATTTTGCCACAGTACGTCTGGCGATTCGAATACCGTTTTTTTCCAGGGACTCCGTGATTTTTTGATCAGACAACGGTTTCCCGGAAGTATTGGCTTCGATAAGTTCCTTCATTATAGCTTTTACTCCTTCTTTAGAGAATCTCGATCCAGCCGAGCCGGTACCGGAAATGGAATTGGAAAAAAAATATTTAATTTCAAATATGCCCCATTCGGTCTGCATGTATTTCGCGTTGGATATGCGTGAAACCGTGGTTTCATGAACGCTGACTTCCTGGGCAATGTCTTTGAGTGTCAGAGGGGCCAGATATTTGGGGCCTTTCAGGAAAAAGTCCCGCTGGTATTCCACGATTGCCTTCGTGATTTTTAGAAGGGTCATGTTGCGCTGGTGGATGGTGTGGATAAACCATTTTGCGTCGCGGATCTGGGAATTTACATATTTTACCAGGGACGTATCCTTTTTATTGGTTTCATCCTTCGCAACATTGCTGAAAAAATTGTTTATGCCCAATACGGGAATTTCTTCATCGTTTAAAATAATGACGAACTCATTGTCCTTGATTTTTACCATGACGTCCGGAACGACATACTTGGAAGTTTCCGTGGAATATTGCCGTCCGGGAAAAGGGTTCAGGGTTTTGATGAATTCGACAATTTCCTCCAGGTCCTCCTCTCCGATAATAAGGCGTTTGGCTAGAAGGCTGTACTTTTTCTGCTCCAGCAAATCGAAATACTTTTCCAGAACCCGGTCTGTCCCGTCGGGCGCTATACCCGAAAGAACAGCCTGTACAAGAAGAGACTCCCTGAAATCGGCGGTGCAGGTGCCTGCCGGTTCGAAGAATTGTATAAGTCTCATCATCTCCCCGATTGTCTCCCTTTCCGCGGATTTTATGAAGGAGTAGGGATCTTCAATGTGAAAGCCGTCTTCATTTAAATTCTGAATGAGCATGCTGCCGATTTCGAATTTTTCAGGGTCCAGGGGATAAAGCCGCAGCTGCCAGAGGAGGTGGTCGCGGAGCGATTCGGGGCGCGACAGGGTGCCTTCGATGAATTTCCGCTTCGCGTCGCTCGAGTCTTCGTCCAGGTTCTGATTGTAGCCGGGATCCGATGTATTTTCGAAATAATCGAATTCTTCCGAAGGTTTTTCCCGGTCCTGTTCAAAGGGCGCTTCCCGTTGTTCTTCGATTATCTCGAGGGCGGGGTTTTTTTCAAGTTCTTCCTGTATCGTGAGTTTCAATTCCTGCAGGGGCATGGCCAGCAGCTTTACGGACTGATAGAGCTGCGGATTCATTTTTAACTTCTGCTGCTGAACCATTGAAGGTTTTTGAACCTGCACACATCCCCCTTGATAGATAATCTGAATTAATAATGATTGAGGAAGTCTTATTTGTCAATCGAAATGGGCCGGTAAAAAGGCTCTACATTCTGAATTCAGATCCCAAATAGATTTTACGGGCAGTTTCATTGCTCAGCAGGTCTTCTTTGGAACCGTGGGCGACGATCTCTCCCAGGTTGATTATGAATGCGCGGCCCGTAATTTCCAGGGTATCGCGCACATTGTGGTCCGTGATAAGTATGCCGATGTTCTTATCCGACAAAATTTGCACGATTTTTTTTATTTCGTGCACTGCTATGGGGTCAATACCCGCAAATGGTTCGTCCAGCAGAAGAAACCTCGGTTCAATGGCCAGGGAACGGGCAATTTCCGTTCTTCTGCGCTCTCCGCCGGAAAGGGTATATGCCTTCTGACGCCTGATATGCTGTATGCCGAGATCCTCGAGCAGTTTGTCCAATTCCAGTTTTTTCTGTTTTTTCGAAAGGTCCCGCCGTGTTTCCAGTATGGCCGACAGGTTCTGCTCCACGGTCAATTTTCTGAATACGGAAGCCTCCTGCGGCAGATAGGATATACCTTCTCTTGCCCGCCTGTACATGGGCAGGTGGGTTATGTTTTTATCGTTCAGGTAAATCCGTCCTGCCGTGGGCCGGATAAATCCCACGATCATGTAGAAAACGGTTGTTTTTCCTGCGCCGTTCGGCCCGAGAAGTCCGATAATCTCTCCCTGCTGCATGGAAAAACTGGCATCCAGTACCGCGGTTTTTTTGCCAAATACTTTTTTAAGGCCTTCGACCCTCAAACTTGCCTGATCTTTCATTTATTCTCCGGCATGCAGGGTCTCCTGCGGATCGGGACCCTGGGGCTTTTCCTCCTCCCCGGAAACGGTGCCGGTAACCTGACCTTCGAGGCGTATTTCGTCCTTGTCCAGATTTATAATGATGCGGGATGCCCGGTATTCATCCCCTTTCCAGAAGACGTGGGGCATGCCGGACAGTTCAAGGATCTCCGTCTTCCGGTTGTACCTGGCGAATTCCGACCGGCAGGCCAGGTCTTCCTTAAGTATGCGTACGCCAATCTGAATAATGGCTATATCGTCCTTTCCGTAGTTTTCCAGAAACCCTCCTTTCGCGACGAGTTCGTTTTTCTGGTCTTCCATTTCCGCGTAGCCTTCGATTCGGCTCAGGTCTCTATCCCTGTCGTAGTAGAGTTTCTGGCTCTTCAGTATTATGCCTTTTTCCTTGTCGATGACCGTGATATTTCCCTTGCACAGGGCGTAACGGGAATTTTCTCCGTAGATTTCCATTTCTTCCGCGAATATTTCCGTGGATTTGGAGCGGATATAGGCGTTACCGGAAAGGAGGGTTCTTTCCTTGCCTTTGGCAAGCACGGAAGACATGGTATCGCTTTGGAAGGTGAACGTCTCGGCGGCCAGCGGCAGAAGGAAACAGAAAAACATGAATACCAGGTTAATCTTCTTCATCCACCCATTGTCCTTGGACAGTCCTCGTGAAAGTCACTGATTTCTGCTTTACCTGCGTTTCAAACCCGCTGCCCAGAATGTAGGAACCGTCGTCTTTTTCCATCCTGACAGGCTCGTCCGGGAGACTCGAGAGTGTTTTCTCCTTGTTTTTCCAGTAGAGGTATTCTCCCTTTATGCCGGCTTTTTCGGTTTTGGAATAGAAGTCTATAGAACCCCTTATTTCGGCGTCCTCGGTCTCCGTAAAAAATACTATGTTGTCCGCGGAACCCTCTGTTACAAGCTCTCCCTCTTTATTGAATTCCTGAAACAGCACCTCGCGGATTAGTGTCTGCTTTTTTTTCCCGTAAGCGGCTGCCTCGGCGCCGTACACCCTTATTTCCGGTAATCCGTTTGTCACTTTTGTCTGCACGAAATCGTACAGTACCGTGTCCGGAACTTCCTCGGCCAGGGAATCCGCTATTGCTGATTCGTTGTAATCCAGGCTGCAGCCGGGAAAGGATAGAACAGCCAAAATGACAGCGAGCAGTGTAAATATCGAAAAGCCCGTTATCCTATTGTTCATTTCTTTTTTTATCCAGGCTTGCTTTTATAAAACTCGTAAAAAGAGGATGCGGCTTGATGGGTTTTGAATTGAATTCCGGATGGAATTGAACGCCGAGTCCCCAGGGATGATCCGGCCACTCCACCGCTTCCACCAGCGCTTCGTCCGGAGTGACGCCCCCTACAATGAGGCCCGCGTCCTGCAGAACTTTTCTGTAGGAGTTGGAAACCTCGTACCTGTGCCTGTGCCTTTCAAAAATCGAGTCAGAAGTGTAAATGGTCGCGATTTTTGTGCCGGGCAGCAGCCTGGATTCGCTTCTGCCGAGCCGCATGGTACCGCCCAGGGCTTTGATGTCTGCCTGTTCAGCGAGGAGACTTATAACGGGATTCGGGCAGGTGGGAAAAAATTCGGTGCTGTCCGCATCGTCCATGCCGAGAATGGACCTGGCGTATTCGATAACCATGACCTGCATACCCAAACAGATGCCGAAGTAGGGTATTTTCCGGGTTCTTGCATACCTGGCCGCATCTATCATGCCCTGGATGCCGCGCTGGCCGAAGCCTCCGGGCACAAGTATGCCCTGAACCTGGTCAAAGACTTTATCCAGGTCCTTTTCTTTTTCCAGCGATTCCGAATCGATGTACCGGATTTCGGTCCGGACGCCGTTCGCTATGCCTCCGTGCACTAGCGCCTCGTGAATGGATTTATAGGTGTCGTTCAAGTCCACGTATTTTCCGACCAGCCCGATGGATACGGTAACCGAGGAACTATTGTAGATGTTGACTACATTCTGCCACGCGTCGAGAATGCAGTGGGGTGCGTCTATTTCCAGGTGCTGCACCACAATGTCGTCCAGTTTCTGATCGTGGTAGACCAGGGGTATTTCATAAATCGAAGTTTTAACGTCATAGGCGGATATGACTGCTTCCGTTTCCACGTTGGTAAAGAGCGATATTTTGTTCCGTAAGCCCTCATCCAGTTTATAGGGAGCGCGGCAGAGCAGGATATCGGGCTGTATACCGATTTCCCTGAGCGTGCCGACTGAGTGCTGGGTCGGTTTGGTTTTCAGTTCACCGCCTGCCACCGCCGGAATGAGGGTGAGGTGTACGAACAGGACCCGTTTTTTCCCCTTGTCATGGATGAATTGCCTGGCTGCTTCGAGGAAGGGAATCGATTCTATATCTCCCACGGTACCGCCGATTTCGATTATGGTTACGTCTACTCCGTCTTCCTCTCCAATCTGGAGGATTCGCTTCTTGATTTCATCCGTTATATGAGGTATGACCTGCACTGTCCTGCCTAAAAACCTGCCCTCCCTTTCCTTTTTTATCACTTCCTGATAAATCTGGCCCGTGGTTATGGAGTTTTTCTGGCTTAAGGGCGAGGATGTGAAGCGTTCATAGTTTCCCAGATCCAGATCCGTTTCCGCCCCGTCGTCAGTTACATATACTTCCCCGTGCTGGTAGGGGCTCATGGTACCTGCGTCAACATTGATGTAGGGATCGATTTTGATCATCCGCACTTTGAGATCGCGGCATTCAAGGAGGCTGCCCAGGGAGGCAGCGGCAATTCCCTTGCCGAGACTCGAGCACACGCCGCCTGTTACAAAGATGTATTTCTTCATGTACCTGGATTATAATTGAGACATCCGTAAATGGCAATGAGGAGGATGCGGCAGAATTTATATTTGCATTTCCAGTCAAATAATACTATAATGAAGTACAGGCTGCGGAAACCCGATACTGATACACTCTGTTCAACTTGCAGAAATTATTCTTTTTGGGAAGGGCTGTCGATGACAGTTATTGAGGCGAAGCATCTTACGAAACGGTATGATAACGGTGTTACCGCTCTGGAAAACCTCGATCTATCTGTTGAGCGGGGCGAAGTCTTCGGGTTTTTCGGTCCTAACGGCGCGGGAAAAACCACGACGGTCCGGCTCCTGAACGGTACGCTCTCTCCTACCTCCGGCGAATCGAAGGTCCTTGGATTATCCTCCAGGGATGATGAAATCAGAAAAAAAACAGCGACTCTTACCGAAATGGCGGCCATGTATGAAAGTATGACAGTCATGGAAAACCTGGGTTTTTTCGCGGATTTGTACGAAATGGACCCGGCGGACGCCGGTACCCGCATCCGGGACCTTCTTGAACGCATGGATCTTGGCGATAAAAAGGACTTCAAACTAGGTTCCTTTTCGACTGGCATGAAAAAAAGGGTCCAGCTTATACGCAGCCTGCTGCACCGGCCCGAAGTCATCTTTCTTGACGAACCTGCGGCCGGTCTCGATCCGGCTGCGGCACAGCAGGTGAATGACCTGATACGAAAGCTTGCCCGGGAGGAAGGCACAACTATTTTCATGTGCACCCATAATCTTTACCAGGCGGACAAGGTCTGCGACACCTTCGGGTTCCTCAAAATGGGAAGGCTTGCGGCTTACGGCAAAAAGGAGGACCTGATCCAGTCCGTCATCAGGGAAAAAAAGATCCTTGTCAAAACCGACAGGCAGGAACACAGCATCACCGTGGATTCCTATGATGCGGTCAATGGGCATGTGCGGAAAATCATGGACAGCGGGGAACACATTCTCGAAGTCCTGCAGGTCCGGCCCAGTCTTGAGGAGGTATATTTCCATTACCTGGGGAGGCAGTCATGATGAACAGACGCAGAATTGCTGCAGTCGTAAGAAAGGATTTACGGGAGCTCAAGAGCACCAAAATGGCTCTCCTGCCCGTTATTCTCGTTCCGGTAATTCTGTGCATAGTCCTGCCCTGCGTGCTTGTCATTGTTTTCCTCAAGGTGGATACATCCGTCTTGAACGGAATTGAAATGCTGGAAAAGCTTTTCTCGTTTTACGTCATACCCCTTACCTTTTCAGATTTGCCCTCGAAACTTCTTTACGTGTTTTTTAATTACAGTTTTATGCCTTTTTTTATGATAATCCCCCTCATGCTCTCCTCGGTGATAGCCGCCAATGCCGTTGTAGGCGAGAAGGAGCGTAAAACACTGGAGACCCTTCTCTATACGCCCATAACGAACAGGGAACTGCTCGCCGCAAAGCTCTTAAGTTCCTTTCTGCCGGCTGTGGTTATTTCCATTATCAGTTTTGCGGGGTTTTTTCTTTTTACAAACCTCGTCTTCGGATTGTTCCGCGGCATGCTGCTTGTCCGAGCCTGGATATGGCTGCCCGGAATACTGCTTGTCTCGCCTTCCGTATCCGCCTTGGGCCTTTCGTTAACACTGCTGGTATCCATAAAAGCGAAAACCTATATGGAGGCGCAGCAGACTTCGGGTATCATCGTGCTGCCGTTTGTGGCACTTATCTATGCCCAGATTGCCGGTGCCGTTGTGCTTAAACCCTGGTATCTTCCGGTGTTTGCCCTGGCGCTTTTTGTTGTATCCTATATTATCATAAGCAGAATAGGTCCAAAATTCAGCCGGGAAAAAATAATAGGAACCCTGTAAGATTATGGATGCGGACTGCGTTATCGTGGGGGCCGGTCCGGCGGGATTGGCGGCTGCAGTAACGGCACGTCATCTGGGCCTCGATAATGTTGTAGTCCTGGAGCGGTGCAGGCTTCCCAGGGACAAAATCTGTGCAGGGGGACTTACTCCAAAGACGGTAAAGGTTCTGACAGGTTTAGGCCTTGCGACCCTGCTTCAGCGGGAAGCGCACATGATAACCGGTTTGAGGGTCACCGCGTCTTCGGACTTTCAATTTGTCATTACGCCTACTGAACCTTCCTTTGTCCTGCCCCGTTTTTACCTTGACCGGGAGCTGGCGGACAGGGCCTCCGCGCTCGGAGTGCGCCTGATAGATGGCAGCAGCGCGCAGCCTGTGATGGATGACATGGGCGGCGTTACCGGTGTTACCGCAGCAGGGGAATTATACAGGGCGCCCATCATTATAGCGGCCGACGGCACGCACAGGCTGTTCTCCTCGCGGAAAGCGGAAAGAAGCCTGCTTCACGGGTGCATGGCGAGATTCAAGGGACCCGTTGCGAATCCCGGCTTTGTTGAAATGATTTTTACGCCTGCCGTAAAGCCGCACTACTGCTGGGTTTTTCCCGAATCAGAAAACATGATAAACATCGGGTTATGCGTGGCCCGGGCGGACCAGGGCGAAACCGGCATACGGCAGCTCTGGGCGGAGGTTCTCTCCACCAGTCTTGCCGGCAGGGTGGAAGGAATGGAACAGTGCGGACCGCTCCTCTTTCATCCCCTTATAACCTCCCCGCGAGTGAGGCACGACGCTCTCCCCGGAGTGTTTCTGGCTGGAGAGGCCTGCGGACTGGTAAATCAGTTTACAGGAGAAGGTATTTCCAGTGCTCTTATAAGCGGCGGCCTGGCAGCCGAGACGTCCGTGCAGGGTCTCCGTGATGGTCTTACGTATAAAGAAACTGAGCGGCTTTACCTTGCGGCCCTGAAACACGCGCTCAACCCAGGCCTGATTCTGGGCTCCATCCTTACAAGGACTGCAGCCGTCATTATGAACAGCAGATTTCTCCGCAGCTGCTTCAGACGTGCTAAGCTCTCAGTCGCGCAATATTTAACCAGGCTCTAGTGCCCGTCTTATGAGTAAAACGCTTCGAGGCCGGGGTAAAAAAGTTTTTTCCTTGCCAGTTTTTCTGGGAAAATAGTGTACTCCACCCGGGCCTTTGAACAGATCCGGCCTCCGGAATCCGCAAGTTCCGAATAAATTCCGGCTACCCGGCCTTTAACATCCTGCAGACACGAGCGAAGTGTTATTTCTCCGCTGTCCGTTGATACAGTATGGAGAAACTCCACGGAAAGGCGCGTGGTGACGCCGGATGTTTTCAGTTTGACAAATACCACCCAGCTTGCTATTTCATCCAGCAGGGTTGATTGTATTCCCCCGTGGAGAACGCGGCTGTAACCCTGGAAATGGTTCGAAGGCAGCCATTTGCAGATTACACTCTCCCCATCCTCGAAGAATTCCATTCGAAGGCCCTGACTGTTGCCGGGACTGCAGCCGAAACAATAATAGCCTTCCAAGCCTGTAAAGGGATTGTTTAACTTCCGCATGCCACACTATACCAGTTGTGCCGGTTAAGGCAAAGACTAAGGTTGACTTGAACCTTCTTTTTCCGCGGCCTGGATGGTATGGAGCAGGCTTCTTACCGAATCGAGTTCCTTCTCCAGTTTCGAAAGGAGGTTTTTACAGAGGCCGGAATTCATGCCGCGCGCCGCCGCTTCCAGTTCAACGGCCGCGCTGCTCAGCCGTTCCGCGCCCATGGTACCCGCGGTACCTTTCAGGGAGTGAGCGGATTGACCGATCTGGCTGAAATCCCCGGCGGCAACGGCCTTTTGAAACTGTTCCTTCCTTTTCGGAATGTCGTCATAAAAAATTTTATAAAGTTCCGAAAGAAGCGCGCTGTCGTTGCCCATGCGTTTGAGGGCAATTTTTTTATTCAGAATTTCATTGCTCCCGGCGAAGGCAGCGGGATGTTTTTCCAGCAGCGAAAGATAATTGGCTTTCTTTTTAAGGTAGCGCGTAATCAGCGTATTCAATTCGTAAAAATTGACTGGTTTTGTTATATAGTCATCCATGCCGGCAGCGAAGCATTTTTCACGGATTTCATGAAGTACGTGCGCTGTCATCGCTATTACAGGGACCCTGCTGCTTTTTTTCAGGCCCTGATCGGTGCGGATTTTTACCGTGGTTTCGAAACCATTCATGCCTGGCATCTCGATATCCATGAGGATGATGTCAAAATCATCCGCGGCAGCCGCTGCCGCCGCCCTCGACCCTTCCGAAACCCAGATCACCTTGTGTCCATAGGATGACAACACCCGTTCCGCGACTTTTGCGTTTATCGGGTTGTCTTCCACAAGCAGAACACGGGCGTGTAAGGCCGTTTTAATTTCTGCCGTTACCGGCGGGGCCGGGGCCGTATCCAGTGCAGGGGAAACAGCCGGTTCGAAGGGAAGAAC
>SPDA01000648.1 GCA_004525155.1 Spirochaetales bacterium | reverse complement strand
TATTGCGTAAGAGAGGAGGAAGCCCTTGAAAAAATCGGCGAAAAGAACCTTTCAATCCCTCTTGTTTATCTTTCTTATTTTTCCGCCTCTCGCCTGCAATGACGGAAACAATCTCGGTTACAAGACCTTTACCGGGACCATTCAAAAAACATCTCAATTCATAACGCAAATAATGGCCGAACAGAACATGGTAGGCATGAGCATTGCCCTGGTTTCGGACGACCGGATCGCATGGTCAGAGGGATTCGGGTGGGCGGACCGGGAGAACAGTTTGCCGGCGCAGGCGGATACCGCCTATATGCTGGGCTCGGGCTCCAAGACCCTTACCACCGTGGCCCTGCTGCAACTGGCTGACCGGGGCCTCCTTTCTCTCGAGAGCCCGGCCACGACTTACCTCCCTGAGTTTCAACTCGCCGCCCGTTATCCGAACCAGATGGTGGATATCACGGTGCGAAGGCTTTTAAACCACCACTCGGGAATTCCCGGAGATATATACAACGGCGGGTTCGTGGAAATGGCATGGAACCAATGGGGTTGTGACCTTTACATAGACTGGCTTCTCAACTATCTTGTTGACGATTATCCCAGCTATGCTCCGGGGGAAATCTCCGTTTACTGCAATACGGGTTTTGTCCTGGCAGGCGAAATCGCACTGCGGCTCGGAGGGCAGGGCGGAGAGACATTCAACGAGTTCATGATCCGGCAGCTTTTCCAGCCCCTCGGGATGGACAACACATCCTTTCGGGTTACCCCCGGAAGCATGGCCGTGGGGTATATAGACGGGGAGCCGATTCCGCCTGCCGAGGCAAACTGTGTATTCGCGGCCACCGGAGGTGCGGTAACCACTGTCCTGGACATGGGCCGCTTTCTCTCCATGATTCTGAATCATGGCTGGGGACCTGGGGGCGCTCAAATTATCGCTCCGGACACTGTAGAACTTATGGGGAAGGGCGAAAGAACACCGCTGGATTTAAGCTCATATTCCACGCCGGGCCTGGGTCTGGATACCATGGATGATCCAGTGATGCGCTATGCTGGAAGGGCGTGGACAAAGAACGGCAGCACCGGACACTTCAACTCGTTCATGGAGATGCTGCCGGACGAGAAGCTTGCCGTAATCGTCCTCACAAATTCCGATACGGCCCAATGGGCCGTTTATTCCATTGCCCGTGAATGCCTGAAGAATGCGGTCGAGGAAAAAACAGGCATAAAAGCCTCACTTCCCCCTTATCCGGATCTCCCGTCTGAGACAGAGCCCGGCGTGATCGTGGGCACCTATGTGAAAAAAAACGGGTATGACAGGGTTTTGAATAACCTTGACGGAAACCTTTCCTGGGCGAAAGACGCCCACCTTGCAGATCCGGATGTAAAAATCCTGGTATACGGGGAAAATGTATGGAACGTTCAGGGAGGATCAGAAAGCCTGACATTCCGTAACATCTCCTTCATGGGCACGGACCATTTTGTTATGATACAACTGGGAAGCGACGGAGCTGTAGTGGACGAGAGTGTATTCGAAGGCTACGTGGTACTCGCACTTGGCGAAAAACTGGATATCCCTGTTATTCCAACTGCCTGGCTGGAACGCGTGGGGCGTTTATGGATCATTGCGAACCTTCCCTTCAATGACCTGAACTGGGACCTTCCGTATCTTGCGCTTGAGGATTCCAATGGGGTCCTTATGATCCGGCAGGGAGGAAACCTCCAGGCGATTTTTCCCCAGGACGAGAATCTGGCATTTGTGGGAGGCCTTGCCAACCGGAACGGAAGTTGCGTGCGGGTGATAAACGAAGCCGGGATGGAGAAGCTTGTATTTGTGGGCTGCGAGGCATATCCCATAGACCGGGTTCCGGTCGTCTCTGCAGGAGACGTGATAAACGGCAACGTAGATTTTCACAAGACGGACTGGTATCGCTTTGATTCCGCAGGCAATGGAACCGAAGTGGTTTTCGAGATCCCCAACGGTGAGGGCGGATATCGTCTCAGGGTTTTCACTTCTGAGCTTGCCTCTCCCGTTTGTCAGGGTGTTGACCGGATATCCTGGACAGCGCCGGAGGGGTCCCTTTACCTGGCAGTATGCCGGGTTCCGGATGCTCCTGATGAATATACGCTTCTGGTTAACCCCTGATAATAAGCCCGATCACCGCTTTCCACTCAAATG
>SPDA01000116.1 GCA_004525155.1 Spirochaetales bacterium | reverse complement strand
TCCCCGCCGCGCTTATTGCCGGCAGCCGGGAGCTTGCCAAGATTCTGCGGGACGATCCCAAAACCGAAAACCGTCACAATTTCGGCACTCCTGCTGTACTCTCCCTCTGCAATTCATTGGGTATTCTGCCCACGCGCAATTTCCGTTTCGGTCAGTTCGAGAAAGCTGAAGCGATTTCGGGGGAGATGGTCGCCGACTTGATAGATAAGCGCGGCGCGGTCAGCGGGATTCGCCGGCTCGGCGGCCCCGGCATCGATTACAACCGCTTTGATGCCTTTCACACCCATGACGGCCCCGAGTCCTCCCCGTCCGGCTACCCGCAGCTGTACCCCTTTGTGGTCCGTGGTAGCAACGCAGGCAGCGGTCAATCCCATCTCTCCTGCCGGACCGATACAGAGCAAACCGCTTTTGTCGCCGAACCGCGTTCGTAAGTATTTCAAAGTTTCCGAAGTTTCCATACCCCTCAGGTCCGGCGCATCCTTAAGCTCCGCATGGTCCTTCCGGATGAGCAGGTACCGGGGCTCCGGGCTATCGGGAGCGTCTTCTAGCAGTACCGCCTTAAGTCCGAGCTCGGCCATCCTTTTACCGGCAGCTCCGCCGACATTGCTTTCCTTGATACCTCCGGTCAGAGGACTTTTACCGCCCAGGGATAAGCGTCCGGCGGTGGTCACGGGAGTATCCCCCAGAAGCCCCGCTGCGATTATCAGCTTGTTGCTTCTTCCCAGAGGTTCGCACCGGGGATCAACTTCCTTCAGGAAGTGATGGGCGATAAAGGAGCGTCCGCCCCGCATCAGATCTTCATCGGAGCAGGTCTGCCACATTATCTCCCCGGTGCGCGTGTTTACCTTAAGGATTTTGTTCATACCCGCACCTCTCCGTCCTTAAGGCGCATCGAAAGGCCCCTTTTTTCCAGAAGATCATCGATGGCCTTCACAACCGGCGCATCAACCGCCACGCCCCGGGTTATATTCAGACTTTCCAGTTCAGCCTCGATTTCTCCCGGCAGGTAAATTCTGTTTTGTCCCTTGGCCTTGACCGAGCCGCGAATCGTCCGGATATGTTCATCGATCAGCTTAGAAAAGTTGCCTAACGGCATAAATCGGCTGATGTCGATAGCAATGGTCATGACACCCACACCGGTCGGGCCTTCAGGCTGGTGAAATGTACGCACCGCCCGGGAATAGCTCGACCCGGACAACAGCCCGCAGATCAGATCGATGAAAAAAGCCATTCCGTAACCCTTGTATTCTCCCAACGGCATCAGCGTTCCCTGCATTGCGGCTATGGGGTCCTTCGTAGGAGCACCGCCCGCATCGAGCGCCCAGCCGAGGGGGATTTGTTCCTTCAGCCTCTCCGCGCGCCTTATTTTTCCCCGCGCCACGACCGTTGTCGACATGTCCAGAACAACCGGGTTCCCCGATCCCGCGGGAGCTGCGAGCGAAAACGGATTCGTCCCAAAGAAGGGTTCGGCCCCTCCCCAGGGAGCCATGGATGCGGCGCCGTTGCACGCACAGATGCCGATTGTTCCAGCCTTCGCGGCCATCATCGAGTAATACGCCAGCAAGCCGACATTGTTCGTATTACGGATCAATGAAAACCCGATCCCGAAACTGCGGGCTTTTTCAATAGAACGCTGCATGCCCTCGGCAGCCGCTGTTTGTCCGAAACCATTGCCTCCGTCGATATGTGTGGCCGCCTGTTCATCGGAAATTACTTTTAATTTTGTAGGTACTTCCATCTGTCCTGCCGCAATTCTATCGAAAACAGCGGGCAGAAGGTTGATCCCGTGGGTCGGTACTCCCCGAAGTTCGGCCGTCACGAGGGTCTCCGCCACCAGTCCCGCTTCCTTAAGTCCTACGCCGGCGGTTTGCAGTAATTCGATGCTTACTTTCGTCAGGTAATCGGGAGTGATGTTCACTTTTACTCCTCGACCATGCCCAGGGATTGGAAGATCGGACCAAGTTTGTTGAGCTCGACACTGCTGACACCGCCTGCAAGCTCAGATGCCTTCTTTACTTCCTTAGTTATCCGCTCTTGGGAGGCTTTCAGCACCGCTTCAATATCCTCCCTGGCGACAATTACCAACCCGTCATCATCACCAATAATCAAATCACCCGGATTGACGACGACCTCGCCGAATAAAAGGGGATGGTTTATCTTTCCTAGAATTCCTTTTGTCGTACCACGGATACACGTCCCCCGGCAAAAAACAGGAAATGCCATTTCAATTATTTCTGTGCTGTCCCGTACGCAGCCGTCGATGGCCAGACCACCTAATTGTCGGGCTACGGCAGACCCGGCCATCAACCCGCCCCAGTATCCGGCTTCAGGATAACCTTGCGTGGAGACAACCAGAACGTCGCCCTTCTCTGCAATTTGGAGAGCTTTATGCAGCATAAGATTATCTCTCGGATGGCATTCGATGGTAACAGCCGGCCCTAGGAGCCGGATTCCCCTGGCCAGCGGCTTGATTCCCGGATCTACGGAGCCCCTGCGCCCGGAAGCCTCATAGACAGTGGCGGTTCCGAGATCCTTGAATGCGTCCATAACCTTTCGATCCGGCCTTTGGATGTGAGTGAATACGTGTACCATGGATTTACTCCTTCCTCGCAACCGACAGCCCCTGGAGGTAAGAACCGGCGTTCTGCAAATGTTTTCTGACCGCTTGTTCCGCCCGGTCCGGATCACCATCAAGAACGGCATCCAGGATCATCAGGTGCTCGCTGATTATTTCGTGGCGCCGCCGCTGTGTAAAACGCCGGCCAAAATGGTTTCTGATCCTTTTGATGCGATCCAGCAAGTCTTCATACATAATGAGAAACATTTGGTTGCCCAGGGCTTGTACAAGGCATAGATGGACATCCTCCCATTCACCCCACTCATGAACATATTCATTGCCTTCCGACTTATCATCAAGAAGATATTGATGCTCGGATCTCTTTTTTATCAAAGCATTGTTTTGAGACTGAAATTGAGCGGCATGTTTGGCCGCTCCGGTTTCGATGATTTCCCGAATCTCGAGAATCTCGCGGATATCCTGCGAAGTGATGTGGGAAATCGTCGATCCGCGGCCGGGAACATTATGCACGAATCCGTCCCTTTCAAGCTGCCGCAAGGCTTCACGTATGGGGGTTTTGCTGACGCCGAGTTCAGCGGCAAAATCCGCCTCGTTTATGGGCATCCCCGGAACAAGATCACAGTCGATGATCCGCCGCTTCAGGTTTTCATATACTTTGACCTTTTTGTTGCTGCTCGTTTTCATGATTATTCCAGATTCCATAATATTTTGTTTTCAAAACTCACAAGTCCCGCAGTTCAGTTCCCCTCATTTCATAAAACGCGTCATAAACAATACCGTTTCCGGGATATACGTGATGATAGCGAGCGCAACTAGCAGCACCCCGATAAGCGGCATCGTTTCTCGAATCAGCTCTTTAAGCGATACCTTTCCGACATTGGCCGTTACAAACAGCAGCATGCCGAACGGCGGCGTCAGGAGACCGATCATCATGTTCAGACAAATCACCACGCCGAAATGAACCAGATCGATGTTGAAGTATTTTACAAGCGGCAGGATTATCGGGAGAAAAACGAGTTCGGAAACGTTGACATCCACCAGAGCGCCGAGAATGAGAAACAGGATATTGACCGCGAGCAGGAACACCCAGGGGCTGCTGACGATGCTGGTCATCGTATCCACGACGGCTTTCGACACCTGTTCGGAGGTGATAATAAACGAAAAGCCGTAGGCACCCGCTATCACCAGGAAGATTGCCCCTGTCGTTTTCAGCGTATCCATCAGAATCTTACCGAGAGCCTTGAGGCTTAAGGAGCGGTAGATAATAAACGATATAAGCAGCGTGTAGGCACCCGCTACCGCGCCGGCTTCCGTCGGCGTCATGAGTCCCGTATAGATTCCAAGCAGGAGAATGACCGGAGTCAGCAGCGCCGGCAGCGCTTTGAACGTACTGCGGACAAACTGTTTGAAGGGAACCTTGGTGCCGATGGGATAGTTGCGCTTTTTAGAAATGAAGTATACGTAGATTCCCATGACGATGCAGAGGATTATCGCCGGAACCATACCGCCCAGGAACAGCTTGCCCACCGAAGCGCCGGAAATCATGGCGTAAATGACAAACGGTATGGACGGAGGAAAGATAGGCCCGATCACCGCGGTGGAGGCCGTGATCGCGCAGGAAAAAGGAGCGTCATACCCTTCTTTCTTCATCTGCGAAATTTCCAGCGTTCCGAGGCCGGAGGCATCGGCAACCGCGCTCCCTGTCATCCCGGCGAAGATAAGCGACGCGACTATGTTGACATAACCGGTTGCGCCGTGTTTGCGCCCGATAAGTGATCTGGCAAAGTCGAATATCTTGTCCGTCACCTCGCTGGAATTCATCACGTTTGCCGTGAAAATAAACAGCGGGATGGCGATGAGAATGTACGCGTTCGTCAAACCATAGCAAACCGTATTGACCAACGAGCCGATGCTCATCCCCTTCACCAGAAAATATGCGATTGATCCAATCAGCATACCCAGACCTATCGGCATGCGGATCACGAACGCGATAATAAGAATGATAAAAGGTATCAGCAGGTACCAGCTCATATAGATGCACCCCTATCTTCCATGTTGTAAGTCTGAACGTACGTCTTATTCCTGAATGCCTTGATATCCAAGCCCAGTCGGTAGGCCGACCGTATTACGGTGGAAATCATCAGAATAGGGAATGACGCAAAAATGATTCGATCAGGTATCCTCATGATCGAAGTCATGGCGCGAAGTTTCCATAGATACATGATTGATGCAGGAATCGCCGACGCAAAAAACGCGATCACGATGATGTATGAAATCATACGCAGGATGTTCTGGCCTTTGGGCTTCAGCCTTGCGTACAGCAAGTCAAAAACGACATGATCTTCTTTGCGATAGGCAGTGCAGGCCCCCAGGAGACCCACCACAACAAACGAGTTGATGGAAAGTTCAAAGGTCCAGTTTTGGGGATTCTTGAGGACATAGCGGAAGAATACATTTATCAGGAAAGCGAAGAACATCATGAGAAACACAGCAATCGGCAGCTGAATTTCAATAAAATCCGTAAACCGGTCTGCCGCTTTTCTTATCCGCCTCATACCCGGCGCCCCCTCCTCCTTGGTATTGCTCAATTACCAAACAGGCGCTGCGATGCAGCGCCTGTTTGCCGGCTGTCGTTCTCTTTTGTTACTTCAGAGCCTGAACACGGCTGTACAGGTCCATGTTCCATTCCTTCGTAAGGCCGTTATCCTGGTAGTATTTCAGGGAGTACGCCTGGAACGCATTCATGTCCGGTTCGGTAATGATCATTCCGTAATCCTTCATGAATCCAATAAGCTGCGCTTCCTGGTCATATGTTGCCTTGCTGCCGGCCGAGCAGGCATATTGTGCCGCTTCGCGCATCCATTGCTTCTGCTGGTCCGTCATCTGGTTCCAGATCTTGTTGGTAATGCACAGCAGTTTCACGTCGATGATATGCTTCGTCAGGCCGATCTGCTTGGTTACCTCGTAGAATTTCATGGCATAGGTCCCGGGGAGGGGGTTATCCTGTGCCTCGACGGTGCCGGTCTGCAGGGCTGTGTAGACCTCGGAGTAGGCAATCGGAGTTACATTGGCGCCCATGGACTTGCCCGCGTCTATCCAGGCCGGAGCGTTGGGCATCCGCAGAATCATTCCCTTCATGTCCGCCGGCGTTTTGATCGGGGTTGTCCGTTTTGTATTGATAGTCCGCATTCCCTGAGTCATGGCCGCCAGGGGCGTGTAATCGCAGGCATCGGAAACCATTTTGTAGAAATCCTTGGCGACGGCCGAATCCAGCGCAAAGACTTTTTCCATGTGCGGATAGCTCGTGAAAATGTACGGGGCCGCAAACATGTTGGCCGCGGGGAGATATGGACCCATGTCCTGGAATGCCAGAGTCGATAGATCCAAATCGCCGCTCATCATCGCAGTGACTTCTCCCTGCTGAGTGAACAACGTACCGCTGGCATATATCTCTACCTTAATCTGGCCGCCGGAAAGCTCTGCGATCTTCTCGGCAAACTTCGACTGTGTAATGCCCTGCGGATGTTCCGGCGGTTCAAGCTGGTTGTATTTCAGCACGAAACTCTTGGCCGCATCGGTTTTTTCAACTTGACCGGTTGCCATTGCAAAGGAAACCATGATTAACATGACAACCAATGCCATAACGATCTTCTTCATCCTCTACCTCCTTGAAACATATATAGAGCAACGCTCTATTCGTTGATGCCTAATTCAATAGGCCAACTGACCGATTATAAAAAAAAATACGATTAAAAATACTCATCATATATCCTGATTATAATC
>SPDA01000005.1 GCA_004525155.1 Spirochaetales bacterium | reverse complement strand
TCAATATCCTGACGAGAACAGACGGCTCCGTAATAGAAAACATAGACTATTTTACAGACGAGGAGCGGAAGACCGCAACCGGGCGCCTCGGGATACTTCAGGGGGACATAACCTTAAACCAGCTCCGCAATTCCCTGCAGAGAATAATGATGGATCCCTACGACACCGGAAATGTTGAAAATACGGCTGGCGCCGCCGGCCCCTCCTTAAGCCTCCTGGCGCAGATAGGCATATCCACCAATTCCGTCCAGCCGGGAACAGGAGTCAGTATAGACGCCGCGAAACTCCGCGGGTACCTCGAAATAAATGAAACGGCCCTGGATGAAAATATCTCATCAAGACTTCAGTCCATAAGGAACCTGTTCGGCCGTGACAGAGACGGGGACCTTGTGGTAGACTCGGGCGTGGCCTGGGCAGTAGACGCTTATGCAAGGCCCTATACACAAAGCGGGGGCATTCTGGCCACGCGGCTCCGGAATCTTGACACACAGATTTCGAGGAATTCCTCAGACATAGAAACCCTGAATATGCAGCTTTCTAGAAAAGAACAGGACCTGAAAAGCAAATACGGGCAGCTTGAAGGAACCTTGAGCGGCCTGGACCAGAGTTCAAAGGCCATTGAGAATTTCAGCGGCAGTCTGAACGGCAACAGATAGTTCTATTGGAGACACAGGTGCGAATACTGGTAAATGACAGAGAAGTGGATGTTACGCTGGAACAGGAAAAAACCCTGGGCGAAGTGGTGGTCGGCATGGCCGGCTGGCTCGAGGATTCCGGCTACGTCATAACTTCCCTGGTAAAAGACGGGGTTACCCTCGGCCTGCCGGAAAAATCGTCCTGGGAGGGATTGAACATCGAGGAAGTAGGCAACCTCAACATTTATTCCAAGCTGTACTGGGAAGCGGAACTTGACGATTATCTGCAGATTCTTGACTTCCTGAACAGGCTGCATAACGGGGTCAGCAGGGAGAAACAGGATTACCTAGAGGATTCCCTGGCCGAAGAGCGACAAGCCTACCTTGCAGTAAACCGCATTGCATCGCCTTCCAGTGAAATTGTTGAATCTCCCGATAACACGGTTCTTTTTACCCTTACAGCCGAACTCGCAGGGATGATGCAGGAACCGGGCTCGAAAGGCAAAAAAGATCAGCTTCTCAATCTCATACACATGTACATTATCATTATAAACGAGCGAATCCAGGAAATTCACCACCCGCTGGAGGAGTTCACCGCTCTTGCCGATCTCATAATGAAAACAGTCGACAGGATAAACGACGTTTCCATTCTTCTGCAGACCGGTAAGGACAGGGAAGCCATGGAGTCTATAATTTTATTCACGGAGCTGTCGCAGAAAATAATCCGGCTTTATCCCCTTCTCATCCAGAAGCAGCTTCTTTCACCGGAAGACGCGGTAATAGAGGGCAGGCCCCTCACCGATTTTTACACTGACCTGAACACCGTTCTCGGAGAAATGCTCGAGGCTTTTCAATCACAGGACAGCGTGCTGCTCGGCGATCTTCTCGAATACGAAGTTTCCCCCCGGCTTGTTAAGCTTGCCGGTTTTATTAGAAAAGTGAACCCGGATTACAGTAAGGGGGCGGATATATGAACCTGCCGGATATACTGCTGCAGACAACGAGATGGCAGGGGCTGGGCGGTCAGCAGGCCAGCAATACCCCCGCCTATATAGGCATCGGCATAGCCTTCGGCCTTGTTATTCTCATCGTCGTAATTTCGAGAGTCGTAGCATCCGGTAAAAAGCAGGGCAGCCAGAGAAAGTACAGACCCGCCATGTTCCGCAAGGAGGGGAAGAAAATAGGGCTCGAGGACCGGCACATAAACCTTCTGGAAGACCTGGTAAAAAAGTACAATGTCAATTACCCCTACAACCTTTATATGAACACTCCCCTGCTCGATCAGACCCTTGCCAGGGGCTTTCAGGATCTGGCGGAAAGCAGCGCGGCCGAAGATCAGAAAAACATCCAGAAATCCGCCATGTTCCGCATAAAGCAGATTATCGAGATGAGGGCACAGAAGAAAAAAACCTTAAGTTCCACGAAGCAGCTTAAAATAAATCAGGCCCTGATTCTGGCGCCGGCCTCGGGCGGACGCTACAGATCGAAGGTTATTTCGGTAATGAACGAAGCGATTTCCGTTGAGGCGCCCCAGGGAGTGGACGGCAATTTGATAATAAAAAAACGCTGGCAGCAGCTTTCCGTTTTTTTCTGGAAGGAGGCCGGTACAGCCTACACTTTCAAAACAAAGGTTGTCGGCTTCAAGCCGGCCGGGAGTATGCAGACCCTTCTGCTTCAGCACGCGAGGAATGTGGAACTCTCCCAGCATCGGCGGTACAGGCGCAAGTCCGTCGACAGGCCGGCATATTATTACAGGGTGAACGTAGTGGAGAGCGGCAGGGGCAGAAAACTTAAAAAAGAGGCTGTTGTAGACACCCAGTATCGCGGCCTGGGAACACTTATAGACATATCCTCCGGCGGATGCAGCATAAAAGCGAAGACCCCCCTGCAGAAAGGGGAACTTGTCAAGATTCAGTTCGAGCCGGTAAAAAGACACTCCATCACTGCCTTCGGCAAGGTGCGCCACATCTCCCGTATAAAACCGGTAGGCTCCATCATGCACATCATGTTTACCAAAATTTCCAGACAGCACCTTAATTCCATAAACGAATATATTTACGAATTTACGGAAGAAAAATCGTCCTGACCGTTTAAGCCCTGTTTAAATTCATTGACCACAGGATTCCATACTGTTTTGGTATCTGTATGAATATCATGGGAATAAAAAATCTCGTCAAAAAGGATCTTCCCCTCGAATACAGAAAAATTTTTTCCGGCGAGGCGGTGTTCGAAATAACGGCCAGCAGCACCCTGGCGTGCACGATCGAGTTCAGTCTTGAAAGAAACGCCGCCGGCATGACCAATATCCGTGTATATTTCAAGAACAGCATCGATTACCCGCTGATACCTCTCATGCGGGCCCTGAAAGCCCATATCCGCGCTCTCGATACGGAAGGAAGACTCCCCTGATTACCTTTCTTTCCGGCAGCGCCGCAGATACGCTTCTCTTCGGGCGGAAACTCTCCGGCCTCCTGCCTGATGGCGCCGTGGTGTCTCTTACGGGGCCTCTCGGGGCCGGGAAAACGGTACTTGTGAAGGGAATTGCCCGCGGGCTGGGAATCGAGGCGGAAGAAATAATCAGTCCCAGTTTTACCATCATCCAGGAATACACAAACAGTAAAACCCTCTATCATATCGATTTATACCGTATTTCAGGCAGAGAGGAACTGATCCATCTCGGCTTCGAGGAACTGCTCTACGGAAACGGCATCTGCCTCATCGAATGGGGAGAAAAAGCCGCGGACCTTCTCCCTCCCACGGTAATCACCGTGAACATAGCCATTCTACCGGACAATAAAAGGCAGTTTTCCGTTTCGGGACTTCCGGAATGAAGGTCCTGGCCCTGGACACTTCAACACAGGTGCTCTCCCTTGCCCTGAAAACTGAAGAGGGAACATACACCCTTTCCGTTTCCGGGGAACTCAAACATTCGGAGAGGCTTGTACCCCTGATGCAGACGCTGCTCGCGGAGGCAGGCATCTCGGTCCGGGACCTCGGGCTTATCGTGTGCGCCAAAGGGCCCGGCTCCTTTACCGGTCTGCGTATCGGCCTGGCTACGGCGAAAGGGATCTCGTATGCTTCAGGCTGCCCCCTGGTCAGCATACCTACCCTGGACATGCTTGCGGCACACCTGTCTTTTTACAGCGGACTTGTTTTGCCTGTTCTGGACGCGCGGAAGAACAGTTTCTACACTGCCCTCTTTAAGGACGGAGAACGGAAAAGCGAATACCTCGACGCGGGCGCGGAGGAAATTTCATTCCTGCTGAAGTCCTGCCGGCCGGTGATACTCACGGGTCCCGGGGCCGGTATGCTCATGGAAAGACTCAATGTGCCGGATATCGCGGTTGACCCGGATTCAGCCCTGGGACGCGCAGCGAGTCTCATACCCTCAGGACTGGAACGGCTGTCACGAAACGGACCGGACCCCCCGGACGAGGGCCCTCTCTATATAAGAAAAAGCGACGCTGAGCTTATCAGAGATCTCCGGAAGAGCCTTTGAGCTTTTTCAAGGCTTCCAGTTCCGGAATTTTGACCGGAGCTCCCAGGACTGCAGCCTTGTTTTCTTCCTGGATGGCCCTGTATATTTCCATTCGATAAACTTTGACATGTCCCGGGGCTTTAATGCCGAGTTTTACCTGATCGCCCTTGATGTCGATAATGGAAACCTCAATCTGATCGCCGATTATGATGGTTTCGTTGACTTTACGCGATAGTATGAGCATTCGATTTCCCCAGGGCCGCCAGTTCTTCAAGAATCAGGTGCTTTGTCTTCCATCGGGGATTGGTCGAGATCGATTGTCTCCCGACCTTTTCCTTCCGGTTTATGAGGATGGGCCCCTGAAGGTTGGCCGTCATCCTTGCCTGGTTCTCCGGTATGGTGACTATGGCAAAAATGAGAACGTCTTCTTGTTTTTCGATTCTTATCTCTTCCAGATCCAAGGGGTCAACCTCGGCGGAGTAGTCGGGCCGGAACAGGTAGGGGTTAATAAGAATAAAAGCTATTTCCGGAACATCGAGGGACTGCAGCCAGAAAAACGGCTGTTCCCGGGCATCCATCAGGATGTAGTTCTTGAGATTCTCAAAACCGAAAATACCGAATGGAAACTGGAGGCGCTGGCGTTCGTCCGCGTCTATGAGGCCGTAGGGTTTTGTCTGAATTTGCATGCATTACCTCATGAAATCCAGCAGAGTCGGCGACAAAACCCTGCCCGCGGCCTGAAGGGCGGCTTTGTGCACGAATTCCATCATTTTCAGGTCGGTTATAGCCTGAGCCATGTCTATGTCCGTTTCCCTCGAAAGGTTGCCCGTCATTTCCGCGGATTCCCGCTCGAGCCTCCGGGAAACCACCTGCAGTCTTTCGTCCCTGGCGCCCAGTTCCGCGACAGAGGTAAGCATGTTGTTCAGGGCGCTGTCTATACCGCGGATACCGGCGCCCCCCAGGTCTTCCTGATTGCCCTGGTAGAGATTGTCGCGCACATACATGACCATGTCGAACAGTGAACCTCCGGAAATCCTGGCATCCGAGGCGACATTCTGCGGGGGACGGGAACCGTCATCCTTTAGAATGCCGAGGCTCTGGAGCACCTTTCCCTGCCCCAGGTCTTCAAGCCAGAGCTGGTGGGGTGTCGTGGTCTCGAGAACGAGGGAATTGCGTACTGGATCGAGCTTGGCCCGAACCGGAGCGCCGGAATCATTGATTCTCGCGATAATGGCGGAAATATTGTCCCCGGCCTTGACAGGTATCGTGTTGCCGGATACCGAAATGGCGCTGTCTTCGGGCGCTTTGTAGGCTGTGGCATTCACCCCTGATATGATGACTTGAGGTTCCGCCCAGAAGACCGCGTTGCCCGGGAAATTGGCGGTAATATAATTGCCGTCGGAAATTTCCGCCTGGTTCTCATTGGTGGTCCCCACATATTCGAGGGACACTACCCTCTCCCCCGCGACCCCCGGAAGGGAGCCCAGTGCGGCCTTATAGGCCAGGCTCTGCTGTCTGTCGCCGGAAAAAATGGTGGTGCCGTCCCCGGCCCTGGCATTGCCGATCTCTATCAGTTCCTTGAGAAGCTGGTCCACTTCCTCCGCCATGTAGGATGTATCCTGCCTGGTAAAGGTGCCCTGGGCCCCGGTTATCGCCAGTTCCCTGACCCTCTGCGTTATGGATACCGCTTCCTGAAGGTAGCCTTCCGCCACCCTGAGATCGCCCTGGACCTTGGATGCGTTGTCCGCAAACTGACCGATCCTGAAAATTTTTGAATCAAATTTAACGGCATGCGCTGCCGCCACAGGATCGTCGCGGAGGTTTTTTATCCTGGTCTGTCCGCCGATTTTGTTTTCAAGCTCGTTCATTTTCCATTCACGGAGCTTCATGTAATACTGCATGTTGTCATTGTTCATGTCTGTGCTGACTCGGTTCATAGGTTACACTCCAAGCCTGTTTATTATGGTTTCCAGCATCTTGTCCACAGTGGTGATAAACCGGGCCGCCGCAGCGTACCCGTGCTGGAATTTTATCATATTGGAAAGTTCTTCATCGATATTGACCCCGGAGATGGATTTTTTCAAATCGGTGAGGTCCTTCATTATTGCTTCCTGGGTAGCAAGAGCCCTTGCGGCGGTTTCCCCTTTGAGTCCTATGTCCGCCACCGCCTGTGAAAAATATTCATCAAAACTCGCCATGGCCCCAATCATGACAGGCGTATTCCGTAAGGCAGCCACGGCCAGAGCCGCGGAACCGTCCCCGGGCTGCGCAGGTCTGCCGTTTTCGCCGAAGCCCGCGGCAATGGTCTTGATGTCCGCCTTGACGGCGTCATTTATTTCAATCCATCCGGCGGGGTGCGCCAGGGGAGATACGGCGTATGTGAGACCTTCCCCCGCCCTCAAGGAAAGGGCCGCGTCCGCCCGGTCCCAGTTATAGGCGCCGCCGGGACCCGGACCTGCAAGGATACCTGCGTAACCCGCGAGGAACTGATCGCTGTCCTCAATCCGCCGCAGTACGAAATCAGGGTTTTCCATATTGGAAGAAGGTGTTGCCTTAAGAAACAGTTTCCCATTCAAATCCAGCCCCGCCATTATTTCGGAACCGGATGTATTGATACGCTTGATTATGTCCTCGACTGTGTCCGTGGGGAAATAGTCTATTGTAACCGGCCCTTCTGCGCCGGAGAGCGTCATGGCACCCCTCAAACCCGTCTGTTCCTGGGGATCCAAGGAATGAATGCCGGTTATCCGGAAAAGATACGTGGAATCGAAGGCGCCGTCCCCGTTTCTGTCGTAATTGCCGTTCACGTTCAATACCGCGGGATACTCGTTGAAAAAATTGACGCCGGTTTTACCGTTTATTCCGTAACCGCTCCTGTGAATGTCGTTAACCATGTCGGCAAGGTTCACCGTCATCAGATCGAGCTTCTGTATCTCGTCCCGGAGGTCCTGGTCCCTCAGCTCCAGCTGGGATGACAGTTTACCGCCCCGGAAATAGGCGCCCTCGCCGGTTTTGTCCCACTCAACCCGGGAATATCCCTCGTTGGCAGGGTCCATCACCGCCCGGAGCTGCTCCCGCACCCGTCCCTGGACCAGCATCATGCCGCCGGTATGTATGGTGAACTCATCAGGGTCCCTGTTGTCCACGGTAATATCGAGCATGCCGGAAAGCTGGTTGACGAGCAGGTCCCTCCTGTCCAGGAGGTCATTGGGATTGTCCCCCATTGCCTTCACCTTGACGATCTGTTCGTTAAGCTGCGCTATATCCGACGTGGTTTTGTTAATCTGTTCCACGGAGGCTGTAACCTCCAGCTCGAGCATGTCCCTTATATCCTTGAGAGACTGGTAACGCTCGTGAATGCCGTCCATAAGGGCCGATCCGCGTTCGAGCACAGATTTCCGTACTGAACCCTCCGACGGCGAAAGCGAGAGGTCCTGCCAGGATTCCCAGAACTTGTCCATAAGGGTCCGGACACTGAGTTCCGTGGGCTCGTTGTACACCTGTTCCACCATGAGTATGAATTTGTCCCGGGATTCCCAGTAAGCCTGCGCATTGGCCTGCTTTACGATGCGGCCTTCGAGGATCGTGTCCTTAATTCTTTCCACCACAGCGACATCGACACCCTGCCCGACCTGTCCGGGCCTCTCTTCACGGTTGAGCTGAGGCATATCCAGGGGGTCCGTGGGTTTGAATTCCACGCGCTGACGGCTGTACCCTTCCGTGGAAGCGTTGGACAGGTTATGACCTACGGTCTGAAGGGCCTGGTTGTGGGCAATGAGGCCGCGTTTTCCAAGCTCGATTCCTGCAAATGTCGACTGCATACTTTTTCCCCTATGAATTATGGCTTATTACAAGCGCGTCCCCGTCCAGGGGAACCGATTTTCCGCGCTTCGAATAGAGATTTCCCTTACGGTAGGGAAACAGGTCCTTCAGCGCATGCTGCACGATGTCTACGGCCGTGCGGGAATAGGAGTCGATGCACTCGGTAATACCGTGAATCCGCAGCAGGGCGAGTTTCAGGTTCCGGTAAAGCAGGGAAAGTTCCTCCCGCTCCGCGACAGGATACCGCACCGCCACCTGGTAGAACCCGGCATCTTCAGGCAGACCCAGGTCGTTTCTCTCTGCCTGAAAAAACGCAACACGCTCTTCCTCCACAGTCTGGATGGTAAGGCTCAAGGCATCCATTTCCCGTATATATTTTTCGAGACTCTTCCAGTTTCTTTTTTTTATGAATTTCTGGACCTGCTCCTCATGCACCGCGTAGAGGTTGAGGAGATCCAGTTCCTTTTTCATTGTTTCGATAAGGATACCCGCGTCATTGCCGGTTTTCGTTCCGGCGGTGAATACTTCAGGACTCATGCTATTCCTCCTCTTTATACATCGGCAGGATAAGCGGCCTCCCAAATGATTTTTACGGGTATTTTCAAGTTTTTAAGTCAGATTCTTTTCTTTTCCCGGTACCTTTCAGGAAGGGGGAGACTTGAGTTCCATGATCGAAACCTTAAGGTCGATGGCCTTATTCTGGTCTATGACTGCGATAATCTGCCTGGAAGGATTGTGAATCTGCACATACCTGCCCCCTGCACGGAGCGCATGAGTCCCCGGCACAGGCCGGTGGCCGCCGAAGTAGAAACCTTGTCTGTCGTACGGGGCCGCAAGGTAATGCATGAGCATTTTCTTCACGCTGCCGAATTCCGCCTGACCGTTATCTGTCCAGGTGAGGCCGTATATCACCTCTTCGTGCTCCAGGCAGCCTATTATTTCCTCCGGTGTGTAAAAACGTTCCGGTTCCGCGTGGGAGGCGAGAAAGTTGCGTCCCTGGACGAAGACCGGCAGCAGTTTTTCGAAGGAATAGTAATCCTCAAGGAAGAAGGGCGAATAGAACTGCCTCACATAGGCGGCGACCATTTCCCCTTCGTTCACGAATTTCCCGAAAGGATAGTTGCCGTTTCCATATTCGTTGGCAATATTTTCATGGTTGCCTTTAAGAAAATGGAAGAACCCGGGAAAGGCAGTTTTCACCGTCATGACCATTTCCATGAGCGCAAAGTTCTCCGCCATTTCCCCGTCCATGTTTCTGCGGATGCTGTACCCGGCGTTGTACTCCCGTAAGGCTTCAAACCACCGGGCGGCCGCCCTGCTCTCGCCGTGGAACCCGTCCCCCAGACATACCACCTGCACCCTGCCCTTCGACAGGGCCTCGAGGACCGTCATCCCGCCTTCCAGTTCATGCCGGAGGACAGAGAGAAAAAAACCGCAGCGCCCGTGGAGATCGGGTACAAGAACAACAGGCGTATCCGGAAGAAGGCGTATGAGGCCTCCGGGCTGCCCCCTTTTGTTTACCGGCCGTATTTCTCCGGATTCCCCGGAAAAGGCTGCCATTACCGAGGCCAGCGATTCGCGGTAGGGCCCTTCCTCCGGCACAGTCCCGCGAGCGGCCAAGCCTGCGAGTCTCGCCGCGTTACGCTCAAGCCTACCGGCGGCATCACTGCCGGCGGCATCACTGCCGGCTGGTTTTACAGACGCCCTCCGGCTGGATCGTTCAGCCATGCTGCCTTACTGCGCGTCGATAATTCCCGGCGATACCGACTTGAGGTCCGGCATTGCCATACCGATGTCCGCGTTTATGTAGGTCGGATCGCAGATGACGTAGCGCTCGCCCTTGTACACGATCGCGTCGCCCTTGACGGTGCTGTTGAACCGTACGGCGGTGGCGATGTGGCCGGGATAATCGAGACCGACTACCTTGAGCCCGAGAATGTCCCTGATAAGGAAGGAATAGAGAATGGACCTGTCTTCGCAGTCGGCGAAGGGATAAAACAGTGTTTCATCAATAAACAGGGGCTTTTCTATGCCGAACTGTTCGTCATCCGTTTTATATTCGAAAGCCGTCTGTACAAACCGGAGAATCATGTTGGCCGCCTCGGTTTCGGATTTCCCTTCGACGATGAGTTTCAGGCTGTTTATAAGGGAATGCCGCGCTTCCGCCGAAGGCGGTGAGGAAAAATACACGGGAATTTCGGTCTGGGGATAGTTTTTCCCGAGCAGGACGTAGCTCGCATTGGATTCAAGGCTGATCTTGTATTTTATCCCCTTGTAAATGAAAAAAACCGTCCGGTTGTTTCTCTCCTCGGTCAATTTCGGCGCTGTTTCTATGCGCATCTTTATGAGGGAATTCTTCCCGGGATAATCATCTTTGTAGGTATAGAGATTGCTCACGTTCTGGGCGGGTTTATTGTTCTGAAAGAGGTAATAATAGGGCCCCTGCGGCGTGAAGGACATATATAACGTGTTGTACAGCATGTTTTCCGCGGGAATGAGAAGGTATACATTTTTCTGGAAATAACATATCCGGCACTCGTATCCGGACTTGAGAAGAAGAAACCAGGTGAATATGCCGCTTTTTCCCGCGTCCGCGGGAAACATGCCTGCGCCGGCGGCGTTGGCCAGCAGAAAGTAGCCCCAGTCATTCAGCTGCAGGCTGTCCTTGAGCTTTTTCAGTTCGGCTATGAAGGGTTTGAAATCCCACCCGCTCATGGCTGTCCAGGAATTGCTGAACTGGGTGTTGGTATAGGGCGCCGCCGCGGGAATATCGAGCTTGGCGGAATAGGGGACATACAGCGTGCGGCCTAGGAAATCGACCTTGATATTCTGGGTGCCGGCTGCGGGGTTTTCGTAACCTGATTTTGTTATCTCGGTCTTTAGAGCCGGGGAACTTAAATCCACTTCCTTCTGGGCCAGGGCCTTTCCGCCGACAGAACCCTGGGCATTGGTAACCGGAGCCGCAGGCGCCATGACCGGTTTCGGCGTCGTATCGAAGGATATGCCCTTGAAGGCCTGGAACTGTTCCCATTCCTTTTTCATGAAATCCGCGAAGTCCTTGTCCTGTTTCTCGACATAGGCCTTGAAAGCGGATTCCTGCTGTTTTTTCCAGTCCGAAAAGGAATCCTGGGCAAAGACGGAAACCGCCATCAGAAACAGAAAGATCACACCCGCTAGCCGCTTCATACACACATCCTCCTCAAGCTTTTTATAGACCCTCTAAATATAGCATAATCCGGCGCGGAATCCTACACTGCGGAAACCTTGTTTTTTTTCCGCAATACTGATAGCGTAAGCCGGGCAGCAGGCAGGTTATGATAATATTACTGACAAATGACGACGGCATAGAAAGTCCGGGGCTTACCATTCTCAGAAATGAGATGGAAAAGAAGCACAGGGTATACATGTCCGCCCCGGTGAGGGACAGAAGCGGCATATCCCACGCGCTCTCCCTGAACGATCCCATCAGGATAAGGAAACTCGGCGACCGCGTATTTTCCTGTTCAGGATATCCGGCGGACTGCGTTATCACCGCCTTTCTCGGGGCCCTGCCGGAGGTTCCGGACTGCGTCATTTCCGGCATCAACCTGGGTCCCAACCTGGGTTCGGACCTGCTCTACTCCGGAACAGCGGCCGCGGCCAGGCAGGCTTCGATCATGGGAAAACCGGGCCTGGCGATTTCCATAGCCTCTTTCCTCGGTCCCTACCATTTCGGGGCCGCCATCAGTTTTTTGAACAGGTATTTTGACAGCCTGCTGGAGGGATGGAAGGAAGGGACTTTCTTTAACGTGAACCTGCCCAACACGGATGCCACGGAGCTGAAAGTTACAATAACCTCCCTGGCCCGCCTGGAATATAAAACCAGTCTTACGGGATTTACCACTTCCGGGAAAGAAATGTATCATTTTTTCAACGGGGAACTGAAAAATACGGCGTTTCCGCCGGATACAGACATAGCGGCCGTACACGCGGGGCATATTTCGGTTACCGCAGTGGATACGTATCCCGCTTCCAGCGGGACGAGTCCGGAAATCAGCGCAATATTTCAAACACAAGGATAATCATATGTTCGGAATCGATGCCGGAGGCACTTTCATCAAATTCGGCGATCCGCGGGAAGGCTACTTCGAAATGTTCGCACTGCCTTATACAAAAGAATGGGTTGCGAAACACATGACAAAAAACACCCCTCCCCTGCTCGTCACCGGAGCGGGTTCGCACCGCATGACTGACTGGTTTCCGGAAAAACATATAGAAATAGTCCCGGAACTCATGGCTACCGGCCTCGGCGGCGCCCATCTCTCCGGTCTCGATACCTGCGTGGTCCTCAACATCGGCTCCGGGACACCTGTCCTGCTCGTTGACCGGCGGTTGAAAAAGGTCGTTCATGTATCGGGGACCGGCCTCGGTTCCGCATCCCTGGCAGGGCTCGCGTATTTCATGACCGGCATCACCGATTTGGACCAGATAGAAAGGGAAGCTCTGCTGGGAGACCCGGAATCCGTTACCCTGCTTATTTCGGACATCTATCCCAATCCCGGGAACCTGGGGCTGCCGGGGGACGTGACGGCATCCAACTTCGGCAAATACCAGAGCTGGCGTATCAATGACATTAAAATACAGCCCAAAAGGGAGGATCTGCTTGCCGGACTTCACCGGATGGTGGGGGAAACGCTTGCCGTTATCGGGTCCCTGGCCTGTAAAACCTGCGCAGCGGGCTGTGAAGACGGCGGAAGCGGACTGACCGTGGTAGTCACCGGCGGCGGTACCCTGAACAAGGCCCTGTGCCGGCACATCAGCCGTACCTTCGAATACCTGAATCAGCCTTTCGTCATTCCGGATAAGGCGGAATACAGCACCCTTCACGGTCTCTTTGTGTACAAGGACCTTCTATAGCTCCGGGTGGACTTCCGCCATGCGTTCATACATGCGGTCCAGAATCCCGGAAAGCGGGAAGTGCTCCTCCGGTCCCCTGTGCACGAGGCCTGTGTCCTTCCTGCTCAGCACAGGGCCGTCGACAGGAATGTCTATTTTTCCGTTCAGATTGCCGTTACCGAGGACCGTTTCAAGAGCTTCGGCATCTTTTTTGCCCTCCAGACAGGCACAGACTGTTTCCAGAACGATTCTTCCTTTATCGAGGGCTTTCCCGTACAAGTCGATAAAAGATTCGCTGCTTACGGCGCCCTGGATAAAGGGTCTGTGCCAGGTTTTGTGTTCCTTGTTCAGATAATCCAGTTCAGGCAGATCTTCAAGAGGATGAAACAGGGCCAGACGCCTTCTTCCGCCGTTTTCATCCCTGTCATGTTTGAAGGCAAGAACACGGGCCGTTTCGGCCACCGCCGGATTGGTCCACCGGTAAAAATTGAGGGCATCATATACGGCATTGCCGAGTTCTTCCGGGAGGAGAGGCTGCCCGGCGCCAGCGTACACCTCGTTCAGGGCCCGGATCAGCAGGTTCCTGACGGATTCCGGCAGACCCTCCGCCGGGAACCAGGAAGGAAGATCGATTCTGCCTATTTCCGCGTCACGGAGTTCCTTAATCATGCAGACATCGAGAATTCGTTCGAAAAACGGATGGCACTGGTAACAGCCGCCGGCAAATGCAACAATGTAGGGGTGTGTTATCCTGTCCAGGACCGCGTGGGTCGCGAAACCGAGTATGTAACCGGCGGCCTCCTCGAAGGCCTGTCCCCGGAGTTCATGGGCATGCCGGACAAGGGCGGCAAGAACACTGCCGTATCTGGACCGGTGAAGAAGCCTCCCGAACCGGAAAGCCGTAGGCGTGGTCCGCTGGTTATGATAAAAAATATCCGGTCCCTGGGCTGCTAAGTTGATGATTTTTTTCACTGAAACACCCGCGCAGGCGGGCCGGAGCTGTTTTATGATATCTTCGGCAAATAGAATATGCAGTATCTGGGAAGGCATGGCAGATAGGTTCTGGGCTCAGTCCTGCCAGTAAATATAGGGCATATTGGTCTGAATCGTTCTGGTCCTGTTATTGTCTTCCTGGTACGTTATAACAGTAATATTGTTTTCGTGGACTATATTTATCAAACCCTGGATGGTATAAATAATATTTCCGCTGAAATCGTAGATGTTTATTTTGCCCTTCATGACGACTTAATGCCTCCCTGTAAAATATACCTTGTATTACGGAAAAAAGGAATAGGCGGAACCCTCAGATTCGGGGCGCCTTTTCCGGATCCACAGGTTTGCCGTCCTTGAACACGCTGAAAAAAAGCATAGCCCTTCCCTCATGGGGATTCGTACCAAGCTTCGCTATTTCCATGTTCAGCGTAACCCTGTCTCCCACCTGAACCAGGGAGGTTTCATTCCCTCCGTACACATAAATATACTTGCTCAGGGCCTCTATAATGATAACCCTGCCGAATCCCCGGTAGGGACCTTCCCAGATAACCTGTCCGGAATTGACCGCCAGTACCGAATCACCGCGGTTTCCCGCAATCTGGGCGCCGGCGAGTTTTCCTTCGAGAATCATCCGTTCCCCCTTAAGAGGCCACACGCCGTCCGGTGCGGTATCCGCGGAGCCAGCGCCGGCTGTTTCCGAGGAACTGCCCGTTTCCCCGCTTTGTTCCGTACCGGCCTTTCCCCCGTCGTCAGACTCTGCCGCCGCAATCTGCGATGTCCCGGTGACAGGTTCCTTTACGGCGGGAGGGGCTGTGGAAAGAGGGAGCAGCAGCACTTCTCCGGGCTTTAGGATCGATTCGGCTTTTAGATTGTTGAGCTCCTGCAGGACCTTGACTGTCGTGCCGCAGTCTTTCGCTATTTTATAGAGGGTATCGCCCTTTTTCACGGTCCAGGTCCCGGGAATACGGAGATTCATCCCGATTTTTAAGGACTTTGGGTCCTTTACATCGTTTGAGGTCAGGAGCAGTTCCAGGGGGATGTTATATTCCTTCGCTATGCCGAAAAGAGTCTCGTTTTTCTTCACGATATGAACGAGATCAGCTGAAAAAACGAAAGGTGCAAGTATAAGTAGTAATAATCCGGATATTTTTCGCATGTTGCTGTTCAGCCCTATGCTAATATTCGGCCTGGGCTCATGAAAACTGAAACAGGTTGGCCGGGTTATTGTAAAATATTCACGGAAGGTTATAATCACCATGTGGATTCACGTAAACCATGGTTTTTTCCAGCCTGATTTTCCTCTACGCTTTTCTCCCGCTCTGCCTGGCCGCCTACTATATGGTGCCGGACCTGCGGTGGAAAAACGGCGTACTGATTGTCTTTTCCCTCGTTTTTTACGCCTGGGGTGAACCGGTCTGGGTCCTGCTCCTTGCAGCGTCCTCCGTGGTGGATTATCTGAACGGTCTCTTCATCGCCCGGTTCCGGGGCAGGCCCGCGGCCAAGCTGGGACTGGCGTTTTCCCTGGTGTTCAACCTGGGGGTTCTGGCAGTTTTCAAGTATTCCGGCCTGTTGACGGCGAGCTTCAATGCACTTACCGGGCTTGCACTGCCCGTACCTGCCTTTCATCTGCCCATTGGAATCTCCTTTTATACTTTCCAGACCATATCCTACGTTATCGACGTGTACAGGGACGAAACACCGGTGCAGAGGTCCCTCCCCAAATTCCTCATGTTCGTGAGCCTGTTCCACCAACTGGTGGCCGGTCCCATCGTGCGCTACAGAGACATTGCCCGGGAAATCGGGGAGAGACGGTTTTCCTGGACCGATTTTTCTTCCGGCGCCGGCCGTTTCAGTATCGGCCTGGCAAAAAAGGTGCTTCTTGCAAACGCCTGCGGCGAGGTGGTAAAAGCCTTTCTCGGAGGCAGCACGGGAACCTTGTCCGTGGCCGGCTCCTGGTGGGGTATTCTCTTCTTCGGGTTCCAGATCTACTTCGAATTTTCCGGCTATTCGTACATGGCCATCGGTCTGGGGAGGATGTTCGGTTTCCATTACAGGGAAAATTTCGATTATCCCTATACGGCCCTGTCCGCCACCGATTTCTGGCGAAGGTGGCACATGAGCCTGGGGTCTTTTTTCCGTGATTACGTATACATCCCGCTGGGAGGCAACCGGAAGAGATATGTCCTCAACCTCCTCATCGTCTGGTTTCTGACCGGTCTCTGGCACGGGGCAAGCTGGAATTTTGTAATCTGGGGGCTTTTTTACGGACTCCTCATCCTGATGGAACACGCCCTGGAGAAACGCGTTCCCTTCAGGCTTCCGAAACCCCTAAGCAGGCTGTATTTTATCGTCATCACCCTTACAGGGTGGACCTTCTTCTATTTTACCGAAGCTGCCGCTGGCCTGGCCCACCTGGGAAGGATGTTCGGGCTGGCGGGAGCGCCCCTTTCGGATACGGCCTGGGAACTGTCCCTCCGGAGCCAGGCATTTTTCCTGCCGGTCTGCATTCTCGCCTGTCTGCCTCTGTGGCCGGCGCTGAAACGGAGGCTTACGGCAGTGCCGGCCCTGTCCGCGCTGTGGCATGCCGCCGCGCGGCCTCTGGCAACCATTGGCCTCATGACGGTTTCCACGATACTTCTCGTGGGAAAATCCTACAATCCCTTTCTCTATTTCAGGTTTTAGGCAGCCATGGGAAAGTACCTGCACTCCCTTCTTTTTATCCTGCTCCTTGCCGCCGTGAGTATCGTTAACCTAGACAGGATGAATTCCGGGCCCGCTGTCCTGGACAGGGAATCCCGCCGCGTGAACGATTGGCCCGAGTGGAATCTTGCGGATGTTGCAGACGGCAAATGGGCCAGGCGGGCCGAGGACGCCTTCGCAGACAGGTTTCTGCTTAGGGAAGGTGCCCTTGCAGCAGCGGCCCGGTTTGAAAGGCTCAAAGGGCTTCCGTCGCAGGAGGCGGTGCTGCTGGCAGACAGCAGCGCGGATTTGTACGGCGGCAGTCCGGAGGAGATCCCCGCTG
>SPDA01000029.1 GCA_004525155.1 Spirochaetales bacterium | reverse complement strand
CTCCTGCGCCGGCAGCTGGATGAAAGGTAAAGGACTGAAAAGAGCCGCGGCAGTCCTCGGCGGGGGCGGCGGAGTTCTAATTTCTTCGGCAGCACTCCTCTCGCTAGTCCTTCCCGTCAACAAGCACCTGGTTTCCGCCTCCTACGTGCTGCTGACAACGGGTATGAGCGCCCTTGTCATGCTGTTGTTTTACCTTACCGCGGACTGCGGCGGTATCCGCTTTCCCTTTATCGGAAAAATAGGCCGGAACGCGCTTGTCCTGTATATACTGCACCATCTTTTCATTCTGCTGCTCAATGTCGTATTGCCGCCGGCTTCTCCGCTGTGCCTTGTCGTACCGGCTGCCGCTGTTCTGCTTCTTGCCTGCGGGGGCACCGGCATATTTCTCGACTGGAAGGGGTGGCATGTCCGGCTGTAAGTTGAGCCGAAAGGGGTTATGAACCCGGGGAGTTCACTTCATTGTGCGGCCGGTTTTCTTCGCTTAAGCAGCAGTGACGCAGCGGCGCCGATAAAGGCAGCCGCTCCCGCCGCGATGAAGGACCATTTCATGGAACCTGCCGATTCGGCTATTCTCCCGGCGGCGATGGGAGCTATCACCTGGCCTATGCCGAAAAAGAAGGTGATGAAACCGAAGGCTGCGGGCACCAGGTCCGCTTTTACCAGGTCGCCTACCGCCGCTACCATGATGGCGGGGATGCTCCAGGAGGTGATTCCGAACAGCAGGGCGGAGGCATACATCAGGAAAGGGGTGTGCGAAAATCCGAAGAAAACATAGCACATCGTCTGCAGGAAAAACACCATGGCTAGGCCGTATTTTCTTCCCAGCCTGTCGGAAACCGCGCCCCAGAGAAACCCGCTCACCACGCTGACAACCCCGACACCGGACCACAGGAACCCGGCAAAGGATACGGACAGGCCTATTTCCCGAACAAGATAGTCGGCGAAAAAAGAGGCGTAGATGATGTAGGAAAAACCGAACATGACATATATCGCAGCAAGGTGCCAGATGGCGCCCGACCTGTATACCGAACCCATTCTGCGGAAAGGCCTTTTTTCCGGCTGTTTTCCCGCGGCCCCCCTCCTGTTAAGGGCTAATCCCAGGTCGGAAGGCCGGTTTCGAACAAGCAGAAAACATAAGACAGCGACCAGTAAAACCGAACAGCCCAAGAACATCCAGGAATACCGCCACCCGCGCGGGCCGTAAGCCGCGAGTATCCTGGGGATGACCAGTCCGGTGACGAGGAGCCCGAAGCTGCTCCCGCTTACAATAACACCTCCTGCCATGCCCCGCTGCCGGGGTGTAAACCAGAAGGCAGGGAGTCCCATAATGCCTACATTGGCTCCGCCGCTTCCCGCTCCGGCCAGAAAACAGAAAATCAGGATACTGCCGTACTGACGGCTAACACCGATGAGGAACAGGGAGGCTGCCAGCAGGAGCAGGGAAACGGTTATCAGGACGCGGTGGCCCGCAAGTGAAATGAGGGTTCCGATAGTAAGGGCCATGACAAGATACCCGGCCAGGCTCGAGGTAACCAGGCTGCCGGCCCCGGACTGGCTTAGTGAAAGTCCCTCTTTCATGGCAGGAAGAATCATGGTAAAACCGAACCTGCCGAAGCCGAGTGCGCCCAGGACCGTTATTACGCTTGTGCCGAGTATCACCCAGCGGTAGGAGGCGGTTTTCATGCGGCCATTATAGATAAAATTGATGCTTAAGGCAAACAGTAAGCAGCCGGGAGAAGTGAAAGTTTTTAATCCGCCTTTACTTACCGTAACCGCCTTCGAAAAAATCGTCGATCGGAAAAAAATACACTGCGTTTTCTTCCGGCGGCTGGCCTATGCCCCAAAACGCGAAAGGCATATACTCGAACACGTAAGGGCCTATAATGCAGTAATAACCGGAACCCATATCTGAATCGCTGTAATCCTGGCGGTTTGAATAGTTGACCGCAGACCCGTCCGGATTGAGGGCATTGTAGACATCACCCCATTCGTAGTCGCTGCTCAAGGTGCGTCTCATTTCGGTTCCGTATAAAATATCCCCGGAATAGAACTTGACGGCATCCAGGTCCGAATCCGCCATCATCTGGAGGGCCCAGAACCAGTCGCGCTCGGCAGCCTGATACAGGTATCGGACGATGGCAGGAACCAGAGCCTCCAGTTCATCATCGGATGCGGCACCTGCGGCATACTGCAGTGCCATAACGCAGGCTGCGTTGTAGTAGGCGATGGAATTGCCGTCGTCCGCGCTTACGGCCTGCCTGAATTTTTCTAGGGCCGCGTCGTATTTTTGTGCCGCATACAGGCTGTATCCCTGCTGATTGAGAGCCATGGATTCAGCCTTTGTTCTCCCGGCGATTTCCGCGACCCGCGAATCGAGGGAGTTCCCGCTGATGTATGCTTCAATGTCCGACTTATACGGATGCCTGTCGGCGGCTGCGGGCACGAGAAACATACTTATCAGAACCGGAATCAGAAAAAATTTCTTCATGCCTTTCTCCTCCTTCACTTCAGGGAAATATCCGGTACCCGGCTCTGGTGCCACGACTCGGGTGTATGGATGGGACCGTTGGGACCTTCGACTGCGTAGGAATCGATGTAGGGAAAAAACTCAAAGAGATCTGAATAAACAATGCAGTAATATCCGGTGCCCAGTTTCCGCGGTGAACCCGCCTGATTATCCATAAAATCAACTGTGCCTTTGTCCTTAAGATCATGAATAAAAACCGGTTCGCCCCAGGGGTCGTACTCGGCATACTGATACCTGATGCCGAATCGCCGGACCCCGTCAAGGTCCGGGTCGACCATGAGCATAAGTCCCCAGAACCAGTCCCGCCGTACCGCCTCTTTGAGATTGAGGGCGGTTTTCCGGTCATCGCCCAATAATGCGTAACAGCAGGCCATGTTGTACCAGGCGAAGGAATTGTCCTCGTCGTACCGTACGGCCTCATCCAATCTGGAGATAGCCTCGCGGTACCGCTTTTTTAAATAAAGATCGTATCCTTCAGCATTGAGTTCTTCCGACTTAAGGGAGATGTAGATCATAATCTCCGGTATCCGGGGTTCGATGGGATTGTCATCCGCATAGCTCCGGATTTCGGCTGCCTTGGGATGTTTATTTGCGGAGAGCGGCAGTATCGCCAGGAACCAGAACAGAATAAAAAACAAATATTTATTCATATACCCTCCTTCAAAGCGGCATGCCGCCGAATCATCAGAAGTCAGGCAGGATCTGAAATCCCAGGTACCCTTCCTGTCCGGCTGTTTTAAAACTCCCTTAGACTTTCGTGAATGCCCTTGTGCACCTCGTACCAGAAAGAAAGGGACGCCTCCTTTTTGTCATTCTCGAACAGGTTAAGCCATTTGTCCAGTTCAGGGTCCTGCTTGCCTTCCACCGTTTTCTGCCGTTTGAGGAAGGTATGGATATAGTCGAAGTTTCGCTCCGATTCCCAGAAGATGGAGGAATTCCTGCTGTTTATCCGGCTGGCGGTGATTTTGAGGTTTTCGAGGAAAGCTGTCCGCATGCCGTACAGCGACTCCATGATTTCCGGCAGCATTTCCTCCGCCCAGGCCCGGTGAAACCGGCAGATTCCCATGTTGTCCAGGCTCAGTTCGCCGAGGAACCTTCCGGCGTTCATGTGGCCAAGTTCCCTGGGCGGCAGAAAATCGTTGCCGTAGTACATGTAATATTTCCCCATGATGGACATGGGGGAAAGAGCGCCGGGGGTCCAGTACTGGTTGGGGACCATCCATCCTCTGCGGCCGTAGGCGTTGTACACGAAGCAGTTTAACACCTGAGGTCCCCGGTCCCTTGAGAGCTGCCGGGCGAACTTTCTCGCCCCCTCCTCCATGTTCACTATTCCGCGCTTGTAGAGAATGGAGTCGATGAGCTGCACGCCCAATTCCGCGTTGAGCATCGAATCGGTTGTTATATCGAAACCATCAGGAGAAAACCTCGGCTTCATGACCACTCCCAGGTCTTCCGGTGAAAGGTAGTTTTTATCGAGGCACTCCATGAGCCAGGACAGGACGCCGCCTAAGGAAATGGCGTCAAACCCGTTTTTGTCCGCGTGACGGTTCAGTTTTTCCGCGGCCCGCTGATCGAAGATGCCGGACTGGGGTCCCAGGGTCTGGTAGGGTTCGTAGTCCTTCTTGTATTCCCCGTTGAGCTTCTTGCACACCGCCGTGCAGGGTTCGCCGCAGGTCTTCTGCTGTTTAGGCACAATGGTTTCTTCGTTGAACTGCTTGAGGTAATGGTCAACGATAAAGTCCGCGTGAACCTTGAGGCGGCTTTCCTCGTCCCAGTATATGGTCTGGTAGTTGAAGGCCATCATCCTGCCCTTGAGGGTGGAATAATTGACGCCGAAGGTGCCGCCGGTGCCGAATTTCGGATCGAAGCGGTATTTCGTGGTGGCTTCGAAATCTTTCGCGGCCACCTTTTTTTCGTACTTGTCGCTGAACCACTGGTCCGCCACCTGCCGGTTTCGGAAGTCCTCGTCTATGAAGGTGCCGCCGTATATAATCGCGGTAATGCCATGGTCGCGGTACATATTCGTTCCCAGCCCGCCGCGGCCCGCCCAGGTGTCTACCGGTGTCATTTTTTTATTGATTATAGGCCCCGAACCGATTCCTCCGAAATCAGTTTCCTCACCCGCCGGTCCTATAGCCAGCACCCTTGGGTCTTCGAGGTATCTGCCGCCGAAAAGGTCAAGCGCCTCCTGCATCATGCTGTACACTCCGCCGGGATCCTGTTCCCAGACACGGTTTACATCCACGGGAACGACCGATACTTCTATTTCCTCACCATGGACCCTGTTAAGGTAGAGTATCGACGGCACGGCTGCTTTGCCTGTGAGAGACAACATGTTGATACCGAGATTGTCGAAGACCAGGGCGGCGCCCCCCATGGAAGAGATATAGAACCCTCCCCAGCAGGGAGAGTACCCGGTAACGACAAGCCTGTTGGAACCCGGGAATATGGAAGCTGCCAGGAGACCGGCGCCGAAGTTGAGGGTCCTGTACCGCGACGAAAGGTGCAGCCCCAGATCCACGGGACCGAAGAAAGGGCCGATCGGGTACTTGGATGTCCTGTAAAATGCATTTTCGCAGTCAACGGTAAGCACGCGCAGGTTTGTGTCCATGGTGATTCCTCCGCCGGTAGTATGGCATAAATAAGAGGATTTGAAAATTGCCTGGTTATGCTTTGGCCTGCATCTCTTGCATGTTTTACTAAATAGGTTTTAAATTATTATTGCTCAGGGTACATTATATTGCCCGTCTAAAAAGGAGTCTACCCATGAAACAGGCTGCCTTTACCTCCAATCGGTTTTTTCTATTCATACTATCAATTTTTTGTATTATCACTGCGTTCTGGTCCTTCGCTTCCGCTGCACCGCGCAAGGGCGCGACAGGAGGGGGAGAGGCGGTTTCGCTTGCCGATTCCTGGATGGAGGCTATCCATACCTTGAATATCGATCAGTATGTAAGCCAATACTGGGACGATGCGAAGCAGCTGTACGTTGAGCCAAACGGTGTCGTTTATTTATTCGAGGGTAAACAGGCCATTTATGATCAGCAGAACACGATATTCAGGAATTACGGCGACGCCATGGCTTCCTATGTTTTCCCGAAACCCGAATTTATGGCCGATGAAATAACGGACACGCCCCAGATTGTGTTCAAATATGAGAACGCACATCTGATCTATGAAGTGCTGCGTCTGGAGGAGCGCGGCGGACAGACAAAAATTGCGGAGCAATGGATATTTTCCCGCCTCTTCGATCCTTTCCCGGAGACCGGGGAACTCAATGCGTGGGCGGACAATAACGGGAACGGACTGCTGGATATCGATGAGCAGATAAATCTCTTTAATGCCGTAAAAAATGTCATGTTCAGCCCGGGCAAGGTAAGCAATCCCCTGGACGAGTTTTTTGACTGGAATGAAAACGGCAAGGTCGATGAAGTGGAAGCGGAGTTGGCGCGGTTCGAGCTGCTTCGAAACCGGATGCGCCGAATCGAGCTCTTCGATGAGGAATTTGCCCGTCAAAGAACGGGTCTTCAGAACGGAACCGAGGTAAAAGCTTGGAATGCCAATCAGCTGCTTGATAATACCCTGAATAAACTAAAACCTGGACCGCTTCAGGACGAAACCTGGAAAGCGGCCGATTTTAACAGCGATGATCGAATAAGCTTTATCGAACTGGAAGCCTATCAGGATCTTGTCTGCAGAATCGCCGCGGTCAACAACGCGCCGGTCCTATATACCAGGTCTACGTATGGCTTTATCGACGATATCAGGAAATGGGCGGATGTGGACAGGGATTTCACCATTTCCGACAATGAACGGGAAGACGTTATCCTTGATCTTATGGATCTGATTCAATACCGCGACCTGGCAGGTTCTCCGGTCAGTCGCTTTTTTGACAGGAACCGGGATACCATGATAACTCCTGAAGAGCGGGATTGGACCATCGATTTTGTCGTTTACTTCCTGCTTCCCAACGCTTTGGAACAGCGCATAGCGGTATATAACTGGTTTTTAAATAAGGAAATGGTGTTCACCTTCAATCTGGACAATAAGGACGCATTGAGCCAGGCTGAAATCGATGAGATGCGGGATCTTTTAAAGACGTTCGACGAACAGGTTTGGCAGAAGAACGACCCCGACGGTACGACCCATCGATGGATTGACCTGGACGGCAATGGAGTGGTTGAAACAGACGAGTCAGCCAGTTATCTCCAAATGCTTTTTATGGCGCTTTTCACCGCCTGGCTGCGGCTTCCCGAGGAGGAGGCGAACAGCATGGAGGTACGGACCATGCTCGACAAGACTGCGGATATCGATAATGACGGCCTGCTCTCCATGAGGGAAAGGCAGGACCTGATCGATGCGCTGCGCCGGCCGCACGGGGTGCAAACCGGCGCGGACAGGATGCTGGACCTGAACAGCGACGGTTCGCTCTCTATGGAAGAAATCGGCAGGGCAAGGGAATCCGGCAACATCCCCGTAAACACCGTATTGACCCAGCGAATGGCTCAGCCGTCAGCCCCGTTATCCCCGCAGGCATCAACAGCCGGCGGGAAAAGCGGTACGGAAGCTTCCGTTATAAAACCGATCGCTCTGCGCGGCAGCACCCTGGCTGTCCTAGGCGTTCAGGATACGACCAATACCCTTAAGGCCGGGCAGACCGATTTACTCATTTCTTTTTTAGAAAATGCCTTTGTCAATTTTGGGAATACCGCCGTTGTTGACAGGCAGAACCTGGCAAAAATAATGGAGGAATACCGGTTCCAGTCCTCCGCCTTTTCCAACGATGAAACCGCCGTGGAAATCGGCAAGCTCTCCGGCGCGGACGTCATTGCCGTGGCAAAATTAAACAGCCTGGCCGATACCTATTATCTGCATTTGAAAGTCATCAACGTGAAAACGGGGACCATCATCGGTTCGAGTATTTCCGAGGGCACCTCGGAGAAACAATTCCTTAACATGTGCAACGCAGCCGTGAGGCCGTTGTTTTAAATTATTCCCCATTACTTCAGCCTCCCTTAAGTCATCATGTCCGGTGTTCCTGAATAAAACGAATCGCCGCGCCTCCCCGGCGTCGGCGAAAGATGAGGTGGTGTAAGCGGCAGAGGGCGAAAAAAAGGCGGCTGCCGCCGTTCTGACGGCAGCCGCAAAAATAACGCCGTGGTAGGGCTTATTCGGTGACGATGGTTATTGCCGCTTTTCCGGACTTTTTATCCTTCTGACCTGACCCGCGCATCCCCGGAAAACCGGTTTCGAGATACACGCGCATCGCGCCGCTGCCGAGGGAGAATTCGTTTATCCCTGCTCCCGCGAAGGACAGGTTCGGCAGCTGCGGAATCCGCAGGATGGTCTTGTCTCCGCGGCCGCCGGGAAATTTATCGAGTATGAATTCCCCGAAGCGGAAGGAGAAGGGGAATCTGCTCCCTTCCCTGCCTGAGGCTCCCGGCCGCTCCTGATCTCCTGGTTCCCCGTCCCTGAAAATCCAGTCGATGGCGGCTTCCGGTTTGAATCCCGAAAGATCGAGACTGCCGGAGGGGCAGGCAAGGGTGAAGAGCGCTTCCGTTTCCACCGGCATGCTCAGCCGGATGGCGCCGCCGAGCCTGGCTGTCGCTTTTATTCGGGCATCAGCCGCATAACTGCCGCCTAGAAAGATATCTCCGGACATGGTGCTGAGTTCACAGTTCTTGAGGCCCGAGGTTTCTATCCGTATATCCCCGTCCATAGTGGATCCGTATACTTCCTCCTGTATGCCTGTAAGGGTCACCTTGCCGGCCATGGTTTGAAAACGCACCCGTTTAACGGGGCCGTCGATGGATATGGGCCCGTTCATGGAGCCTGCCTGGACCAGGTCCGGAGCGCCGGTTACGCTGATGCCGCCGCTCATGGTCTCGATGGTCAGGGAGCCTGTCACATCCCTGACATGAATATCCGCGTTCAGGGCGCCGACGGAAAGACTGCTACCCGACGGCACCATGATCTCGAGGCTGCACTTCAATTCCAGATGCGCAAGATTGTTCAGGTCGGGGTATTTAAGGCTTACGGTTACGAGGTTGTCTCCTTTATCCTCAACGAGCACTTTCTCAATGTCGCTTCCGACGGTGCCTGTTACCAGGACCTGCGTGCCTTCCGTGCCAGTCACGGAGATGGACCCGCTTATAATCCTGATATCGACTTTTCCCTCCGGCGCCGCGCCTAGGGATTCTTCCACGGCCTTTTGAGGCTGATTTTTCCCCGGGCCTGCAATCCCTCGGATAATAATCCTTTCCTGGCCTCCCAAACCGAAGATCCAGGCAGCGAGTACCAGCATGACAGCAATGAACAGTATTTTTTTCATCGGTTTACTCCTGTGTCTGCATGATGGAGCGGATAAGATTGTCCGTTCCCCGCAGAAAGCTGAGCTGATCGCCATAGGCGCTCAACAGCTCATAGCTCCCGTTCAGGGATTCATACCGGTTTCCCCCGGAGGATTGTTTTATTTCAGCAAGGACCTCACCCATTCCGGCGAGGTGCTGTTCCGCGGCTTCCGTGAATCCGGCGCCGTACAGCTCCCCGAGCCTCTGGAGGCTCGTATCCAGTTTTTGTTTTGCAGATTCGTAATCCTTCTCCGCCCTTTTTATTTCCCGCACCAGCATTTTCTGCTGACGTTTGACAGATTCGGCCAGAGCCGTACCGGAATCCGAGGACACCGCGCGAAATTCCCGCAGGACCAGGAATGAAAAGAGTACGAGTATGCATGCCGCAGCCGCTGCCAGTATCGGCAGCAGCACCCTTCTGCCCCGGTCCGCTTTCCGGGGGACAGCGCCTGTATGTATCCTGTTTTCAATTCCCTGCCACAGATCTCTTCCGGGCTCGCGTAACCCTTTCACTCCGCGGAGAATCGATTCAAAATCTTTCGTTTTCATGATTCAAGCTCCTTCTTGAGCAGCTTCTTCGCCCGGTGCAGGTGCGCCTTCGACGTGCCCGCGGAAATATGGAGAATTTCCCCGATTTCCTGATGACTGTAATTTTCAAATTCGTAGAGGGTAAGCACCATTCCGGCCTTTTCAGGCAGCAGCCCGATGGCCCTGCGCAGGTCCATAACTTCAGCCGCCGGAATGCCGCCCGATTCGCAGGCACCGCCCCCGGTTTCCTCCTCCGCCAAACTGCCTGTTCTGTCCCTCCCCCGGCTCCGGTAATCGGATTTAAGCATGTTGACTGCAATACGGAACAGCCAGGTGGAAAAAGAACTGCGGAAGCGGAACTGCCCAAGCTTCTCCCAGGCCCTTACAAACACATCCTGTGTCAGCTCTTCGGCCTTTGCCGCGGTCTTTACGTTCCAGTAAAAAAAAGTGTATATGCGCGGCATGTGCAGATCGTAAAGCACCCGGTAGGCCGCGGCACCGCCGCCGAGCACCTCGCTTATCAGCCCCGCATGCTGCAGGGCTTCATCCTGCAGGAGTGCATCCTTCGGGACATCGTCCCTCGGGAAATTGTCCCGGTCAGGGGCTGGTGATTTCACACGTAGTTTCCGGTTCGCGACCGCCTGTTCCATTACATATTAGACGCCGCGGACCCCCGAAAGGTTTAGCTGCAGAAAAAATAATTCTAAAATACCGGTGTGAAATCATTCTGTAACCATGGCATGAAGTTTCAACATGGTGTTCCAGTTCCGGGTGGTGGCTGAAAGCTTGAGTTTTTTCTCGTGTCCCGGCCCCGCAGAAAAGCGACAAGAGTATTCATAATGAAATTTTACACGTCTTTTTTCTTTGATTCAATCCGGCTGTTTCCGGGCAGGCGGGATCTGTAATTGTACTCTTCATAAACGACATGGTACACTGATGTAGTTAGAAAAGGAGATTTTCATGCGGAAATATGCATCCTTGCTGATTGCGGCCGCGCTGTTCGCTTTTCTGTCCGGCTGCGCCTCCACTTCCGGCCGCCCTGCCCCGAAGACTTTCGGCCTGTCCTCCTGGCAGAACGGGGACACGATCCTTACCAAATACGGGTATGTAAAAGGTTTTTCCGACAAGGCCGAAACCTGGGCGTGGAAGGGCATCCCTTTTGCGAAACCTCCTGTGGGCGAGCTTCGGTGGAAGGCGCCGAGGGACCCTGAACCCTGGGAAGGCGTCAGGGCTGCGAAGAAATTCGGGGGAGCCTGCACCCAGTTCAATCCCATTTTCAAAAACAGTGTGCATGGTTCCGAGGACTGTCTCTACCTCAACATCTGGCGGCCGCGTTCCGAGGAAGATGGTCTGCCGGTGTATGTCT
>SPDA01000016.1 GCA_004525155.1 Spirochaetales bacterium | reverse complement strand
GAAGAGCCTGAAGAGCCTGAAGAGCCTGAAGAGCCCGAAATGTCCGAAGAGCTTGAAGACTCTGAAGAGTCCGAGGAATCCGAAGAGGATACTGAAGAAGACGCGTATGTCTGTCCGGATTGCGGCAATCCCATTACCATGGAAATGACGGCATGTCCGAATTGCGGAGTGGGATTAAGTTTTGAATTAGAGGAAGAAGAGGGAGAAGAAGAATAATTTTTATGTCTGACGAAACCACAAAAAAACCGAAAGCCACGTTGATTAAACACGAACTGCCCGTTTCTCCCCCCGGAACAGATGATGCAAAGGAAAAGAAAAAAGTCGTTGTCATCAAAAAAAAGGTCGTTGTCGTTAAAAAACCCGTACCGAAAAGTAAAGTGAAAAAAGAGGAAGGCCAGAAGGAACCACTTGAAGGCAAGGAGCCCGCTGCCTCAGCCGTAAAAAAAGGGAAACGTGAAGAAACCGGATCTCAGACCGGCTTGGAAATGAAGAATCAGACCGCGGAAACATCAGTTCGGGAGAAAGCAAAGCCCGATAAAAAAGGAAAGGAAGAACTGTCAACACAAACAATCTCAGCACAGGACACGTCTGCCGGAAAAAAATCGGCCGCCGGTAAGGACACCGCCTTGTCACTCGAGTCCGGTACTGCCAAGGAAACGGCTGCACCCAAAACAGCGGCGAGGGAGCCGGCTTTTACAAGAGGGACAACAATCTCAAGAGAGGGCTACCCCAAGAGAGACTTGGTAAAACCCCAGCCAAAAATGGCTTACCCGCGCGGCTATCAGCCGCCTCCAGGCCAGGTCCAGCAGCAGACAACACAGACGCCGAGATACCAGGCCGGCTCGCGGCCGCCCGTCAGGAAAGACGAAGCCGGTCCCAGACCCTTTAACCGGGATAGACGGCCGGACACAAGGACAGGCCGGCCGCCCTTTACGAGACCGCCGGGTTCCAAATATCCCCCCGGAACCAAACCCCCGGCTTCGGATATAGCCGCGGACAAAAAACCGGGCAATAAAAAATTCTTTAAAGCGAAGAAAAAGCCGAGTTATCAGAAACTGAAAAGGGACGAGTTCCAGGAAAAGTATGTCCAGGTAAAGAAGAAGCCGACACAAAAGGCCAATCCTGTGCCTAAGGAAATAGATATCATGGAAGTCGTTACTGTCGCGGAACTGGCAAAGAAGATGAACCTCAAGGCTTCCGATCTTATTTCAAAGCTTATGAACCTCGGCATGATGGTCACCATAAACCAGCAGATAGACGCCGATACCGCCTCCATCCTCGCCGGAGAATACGGGTGCAAGGTGAAAATCGTCTCCCTTTTCGAAGAAACGATAATAGAGAATTTCCAGGATAGTGCGGAGGACCTTGAACACAGACCTCCTGTTGTCACTGTCATGGGTCACGTCGATCACGGTAAAACCAAGCTCCTGGACGCCATCCGGACAAGTAACGTGGTAGACAGCGAGTACGGCGGGATCACCCAGCATATCGGCGCATACCTTGTCGATCACCAGAAAGGCAGGGTCATTTTCCTGGATACTCCCGGTCACGAGGCCTTTACACATATGCGCGCCAGAGGGGCCCAGGTCACCGATATCGTGGTGCTGGTCGTCGCGGCCAATGACGGGGTCATGCCCCAGACTGTGGAAGCGATCAATCACGCGAAAGCGGCCAAAGTGCCGATTATTGTTGCCATCAACAAGATCGATCTGCCGGAAGCAAATCTCGACAGGGTCAAACAGCAGTTGTCCGACTACGATCTCATCCCCGAAGCCTGGGGAGGAAGCACCCTCTTCTGCGAGGTGTCTGCCCTCAAGAGAACGGGTATAGACGAGCTTCTGGACATGATCCTTCTTCAGGCGGAAATTCTCGAACTGAAGGCGAATTTCGCATGCAGGGCGGAAGGCAAGGTGCTTGAGTCGAAAATCGACCACGGCCGCGGTATCGTGTCCACAGTGCTCATCCAGCGCGGTACCCTCCGGGTGGGCGATGCTTTCGTTGCCGGAATCTTTCCTGGAAGGGTCAGGGCCATTTTCGACGACAAGGGCGAGAAGATGGAGGATGCCACACCATCGACTCCGGTGGAAATACTCGGCTTTACCGGTCTTGCCAACGCGGGCGATCCTTTCCAGGTGACGGAAAGCGAAAAAGTCGCAAGAGTTGTCGGCAACAAGCGCCAGGAACTCAAAAAAGTGGAAGAGGCACAGAACGTAAAGAAAATAACGCTCGAAAACCTCTACGATTCCATCCAGGAAGGCGAAGTTCAGGAACTCAAAGTCATCATCAAGGGCGATGTGCACGGTTCCGTGGAAGCGCTCCAGCTGGCGCTTGAAAAATTAAGCACCAAGGAAATCCGGTTAAGCGTAATTCACGCATCCGCGGGCGCCATAAACGACAGCGATATAAATCTTGCTTCGGCGTCCAGCGCGATCATAATAGCATTTCACGTGCGTCCCACCGGGAAGGCACAGGCGCTGGCGGATCAGGAAAAAGTGCAGATAAAGAAATACAACATCATCTACGACGCCGTGAACGACATAAAGTCCGCCATGGAAGGACTACTGGCGCCCGACATCGAAGAGGAAAGCGCGGGAATCGCTGAGGTCAGGGAACTCTTCAAGGTGCCGAAGATTGGTTTCATCGCAGGATGTTTCGTCATCTCCGGCAAAATCAATAGAGGTTCCCAGGCCCATGTCATCCGGGACGGCATAGAGATTTATACAGGGAAAATATCCTCCCTGAGACGGTTCAAGGATGACGTCCGGGAAGTTGAAACGAATTACGAATGCGGTATTGGAATTGAGAATTTCACTGATCTCAAACCCGGCGACCAGATCGAGGCCTTCAAGCTCAAGGAGATCGCGAAGAAACTAGGCTCCGATTAACATGTCTGAAATTCGATTGAAAAAGCTGGAAAGTCTTCTGCAGCAGGAAATCAGCCTCCTGATTGTCAACAAAAAAGTGAAGGACCCCCGTGTAAGCACCCTGGTTTCCGTAACCAGGGTTGTTGTTTCCAAGGATACGGCCTACGCCAAGGTTTATATTTCATGTCTCGAAGGCGGCGAATCGCTGTCTGCCTCCGCGGAAGCCCTGAACAGTGCCGCGGGATTCCTGCAAAGCCAGCTGGCAAAAAAAATTCATCTGCGGCAGACCCCGAAACTGAGTTTTATAGCGGACCCGGCCATGGCGGAGGCATTCCTGATCAATAAAAAAATTGAGGATTTGAATACTTGAGCGAATCCGAGCGGTTTTCCGTTCCGCGCTCCGGTCTTGTGCTGTACGATAAGCCCGAAGGCGTCACTTCCTTCTCCGCACTTTCAGGTATAAAAAAAGCCCTTGAAACCGGAAAAATAGGTCATACGGGGACACTAGATAAATTCGCAAGCGGCCTGCTCTGTGTCCTCACCGGAAGAATGACAAGGCTGAACAGGATATTTACCGGCCTGGACAAGGAATACGAGGCGGTTTTTCAATTCGGCAGAGAAACGGACACCCTCGATCCTGAAGGAGCCGTCATCGCCGAGTGCTCTCCGCCGGCTCCGGAAACCCTCCGGGCGGTGATTCCCCGCTTTTTAGGTGAAATTAATCAGGTTCCTCCCGTGTATTCCGCCGTTCATGTTGACGGCGCCAGGGCTTCAAAACTTGCACGGCAGGGCAAGACGGTGAATCTTGAGGCGAGAAAAATAACGATTCATGCCCTCGACCTTCTGCGTGCCGAAGGCAGCGAGGTTGCCTTCAGGATTTCCTGTTCCAAAGGGACGTATATCCGTTCCCTGGCGCGTGATATGGGAAGGGCGGCGGGCTCCTGCGCCTATGTCAGTTCCCTGAAAAGAACAAGGGTAGGGGACTTTTCCCTGTCCGAATCGGTCCGGATGGATGATTTCGACCCGGCCCGCCACCTGCTGCAGGTAAAGGACTGGGCAGGTAGGCTGCCCGCTACCTTTGAAGCCCGTATAAAGCCTGAATACAGGTCCCTGATCCTTCATGGACATCCCCTGGAAGTCCGTTTTTTTTCCGATGTCCCTTCAAAGGACGGTTTTTACGCGCTGTTCGATGAAAACGGCGGATTCCTCGCTTTCGCGGAAAAAGCCGGGAATATTTTTCGCTACCTGGTTACAGGAGAAGGTGAATGAAGATTTTCTCCTGGGACGACCTCACAGCCGGCCATGTGCATCTGCCGCAGGCGGCCGGCATAAGCATCGGGGTTTTCGACGGGGTGCACAGGGGCCACCAGATGCTCATCAATCACGTAGGGGCAAAACCGGAGCTGCTGCCGGGGATAGTGACCTTTTCCTCGAACCCGTCAAAGTTTTTTCATCCGCACAATTATCTCGGTGATATCTTCACGCTCGAACAGAAACTAAAGGTTTTCCGCTCCTTCGGGCTTGCCTTTATTTTACTGATTGACTTTTCGGAGGAATTCAGTGCATTATCTGGGGAAGAATTCATATATTATGTTATAAAGTATGTGGATATTCGTTATATCGCCCTTGGCGGAAATTTCCACTGCGGAAAAAACGCATCGACGAGTGCGTATATGATTCGTACCATTCTTTCGACGAAAGGTATCGATGTCGATATTTTTGATCCTTTCACCCTGGGAGGCGTGCCTGTAAGCAGTACGGAAATCCGGAAGGCGGTATACGCGGGAAATACGGCGGCTGCCGGTGAGATGCTCGGGCGGAACTATGAGGTGGTTCTGAATCCCGGCGTCTATGAAATGGACGGAGAATGGGCAATAGCGGGCAGGCCGGTTTTTCAGCAAGTGCTGCCGAAAACGGGGGAGTACAGGATAGCACTTACGTCCCAGAACGAAGAGCTTCACTCAACACTTTCCTGCAGGGAAGAAGACATTGTCTGGAAACAGCCGGAAAACAGAAGATTTGAAAAATTTATTTTTATGTAAGAAGTGAAACAAGGAGATTGTCATGGCAGTTGTAAAAGAAGAAAGGCTGGAATTGATAAAGGATTTCGGCAAAAGCGAACAGGACACGGGTTCAACGGAGGTTCAGATTGCTCTGCTCACGAACAGGATTAAGGAGCTGACGGAGCATTTTAAGATTCATAAGAAGGACCACAATTCCCGGAGAGGTCTGCTGAAGCTTGTAGGTCAGAGGCGGAGGCTTCTGAAATACCTCAAGCGGACGAACCTTGAAGGATACCGGGCGCTTATAAAGAAGCTCGGTTTGAGAAAATAAAGTATTAAGAACTAGGAAGGAAGAATGACACATCAAGTCAGTATAAAACTTGGAGATAATGAACTATTATTAGAAACAGGTAAAATGGCCAAACAGGCAAACGGTGCCGTGGTCGCGAAATTCGGCGGAGGGGTAGTACTCGCCACCGTATGCTGCTCGGAACAGGAGGTCGAAGGCCTCGATTATGTTCCCCTGCAGGTAGAATATAACGAAAAATACTACGCAGCCGGCAAAATCCCCGGGGGCTTCATGAAACGCGAGGGAAGGCCGAGGGACAAGGAGATACTAGTCTCCAGACTCATCGACAGACCCATGCGGCCACTTTTCGACAAGAAATTCAAAAGAGACATACAGGTTGTTCCCACAACGATTTCAACGGACATGCTTAACCCGCCGGATGTTGTCGCAATTGTCGCGGCCTCGGCTGCCGTGGTTATTTCCGACATACCTTTTGACGGGCCCATCGGCGCGGTCAGGGTGGCTTACTGCAATAACGAATATATAATCAATCCCACTTTTGCACAGATCGCGGAAAGCCAGCTGGAAATAATTGTGGCCGGTACCGAGCACGGCATTACCATGGTGGAAGGCGGCGCCAAGGAAATTTCCGAGGAGATTCTCCTTAATGCCATCGAAAAGGCACGGAGTTCCATCGTCGATATCTGCACGGCGCTTAATGAACTGCGGCGTGTCGCTGGAAAGAAAAAAATCGTCATTTCCGCTTCCGATAAAAAACTGTCCCAGGAAACGGCTGTCAGGACCTTTGCCGAAGCCAGGCTGGAGACGGCCTGTTTTGTAATGGGTAAAAACAACCGCAGGGACGCCATCAGGGCAGTGAAGGAAGAGACCCTGGAAAATTTCAAGGATTCCATACCGGACGAGGAAAAAGGTCTTTTCTCCGCACTGTTTGAAGACATGGAATACGAGATAGTCCGGAAGTCCATTCTCGAGCGGAAAGTCCGGACCGACGGTCGGGGCCCGGAGGACATACGGCCCATTGACTGTGAAATCGATGTCCTGCCCAGGACTCACGGTTCCGCTCTCTTTACCAGGGGGGAAACACAGGCCCTCGCCATTACAACCCTCGGTACTGTTTTCGACGAGCAGATTATGGACGATATCGACGGGGAGAAACGTTACGACTATTTCATGCTGCACTATAACTTTCCGCCCTTTTCCGTAGGAGAAACCGGCAGGCTCGGGACGGGCAGACGTGAAATCGGTCATGGAAACCTTGCAAAGCGCGCGGTGGCGGGTGTTCTTCCTGCGAAGGATGATTTTCCCTACACCATCCGCATCGTTTCCGAAGTGCTCGAGTCGAACGGCAGCTCCTCCATGGCTACGGTCTGTGCCGGCACACTCTCGCTTCTCAACGCGGGGGTCCCGATAAAGAAACCGGTGGCCGGCATCGCCATGGGTCTGGTAACGGACAATAACAACACCGTTGTCTTAAGCGACATTCTCGGCGAAGAGGACCATCTCGGCGATATGGATTTCAAGGTTGCGGGCACCGAGAACGGCATCACCGCTTTTCAGATGGATATCAAAATATCCGGAGTAAGTGCGGAAATAATGAGGACTGCCCTCGAACAGGCGCGGAGGGGAAGACTTCACATACTGGAAATCATGAATAAAACCATTGCCGTCCCGAGCAGTACCATTTCCGAGTTCGCCCCGAAAATCATCAATTTTCAGGTGGATACGGATAAGATAGGCGCCATCATCGGTCCGGGCGGCAAAAATATAAAGGCCATTTCGGAGAAGAACGACGTAAACATCAATATCGAAAACGACGGAAAAGTCACGATTTACGGCAAACTTCAGAAAACGGCTGAAGATGCTGAACGCATGATTAAGGCCATGATCGAGGAACCGGAAGTCGGAAGAATTTACGACGGCACGGTCCGGAGGATTATGGATTTCGGCGCGTTTATAGAAATACTTCCGGGAAAGGAAGGTCTCTGTCATATCTCGAAGCTTTCGAGGAAGCGTGTCAACAAAGTGGAAGATGTGCTTTCGCTTGATCAGCAGGTCAAAATCAAACTGGTTGAAATTGACAAGATGGGAAGGCTTAATTTGAGCTATGTGGACGCCAACGATACCGGCGAGCCCGAGGACGCCGCAGCCGAGGAAGCTCCTCCCGAACCGCGCTGGAGAAAGACTTGATTTCAAAGGGACGGCTTTCCTGCGGGATTCCCGTCCTGGCTGAAACAGTTTCCCACACACAGACAGTATCTCTTGGTCTCTGGATCCTCAAAGGATCCAGAGACGAGCAGGAGAACCAGAAGGGTTTTTCGCACTTTCTGGAACATATGTTTTTCAAGGGCACCGGAGGGCGGACTGCCTTTCAGATTGTGCAGGCCCTGGACAAGGTGGGCGGAAGCGTAAACGCCTTTACCGAGAAGGAACAGATATGTGTGTACTGTACCCTCCCGAAAAAACACCTGCGAATCGCTATCGATGTTCTTACGGACATGGTATTCAACTCCAGGCTGCCGGAGGATGAATTCAGCCGGGAAAAACAGGTCATCATAAATGAAATACGGGAATATGAAGATTCTCCCGAAGAAAGAGCCTATGACAGGTTTCTTTCCCGGCTCTGGCACGATCACCCCCTGGCCAGAAAAATTACCGGCGAAATGGAGGATATTCAAAACGCGGAATACGCCGATCTCTGCCGGTTTTACGAAAAACTGCTCAGCCCCGAAAATCTGCTCATATCGGTAGCCGGTAATTTCAACCTCGGCCAGGTCATGGAACTGCTCGAATCAGGCATCACCTTGAAGCCGCGGAAATTCGTGCCTGTAAAACGGAGGCCGCCGTCCCGGAAGCCTTCCTGGGAGTATGATTCGGCCAGTTTCAACCAGGTGCAGGTTTATCTCGGGACCTCCTTCCCGGTTTTTTCAACGGCAGCGGAATTTTACCATTTTTTTGTCCTCAGTACGGTCATGGGAGAGTCCATGAGCTCAAGGCTTTTTCAGAACCTCCGCGAGCGTTCAGGCCTCTGCTACTCGATCTTTTCACTCCGGACTTTTTTTTCCTGTACCGGGCTCTGGTGTTTTTATGCCAATACCTCTCCGGACCTTCTTTCGCCGCTTCTCAAAGCCATGCACGGGGAAATAACAGCCCTGCAGAAGGAACCGCCTTCCTCGGAAGAACTGAAGGACGCCGTTTCCCATCTCTGCGGCAGCATGATTCTTTCCATGGAAGACATGGAAACCAGAATGAAGCGTATGGTCCGCCATTATATCCAGGGCGAAACAATTCACTCTGTTCAGGAATCCATCGCGTTTCTTAAAAACACGAAAAGGGAAAATCTTGAAAAACTTACCGGTTCGCTGCTGGGAACGGAAAACCTGAATCTACTCGCTTTCGGCACAAGAAATTTGCATAAACGCAAAAAGTATAGTTTTATATGAGTATCAATATGCGCGTTTCCATTACCCTTACCCGCAAAGAACTCGAACCCGGCTATGCCACCGCCGGAGCGGCGGGCGCTGACCTGCGCGCGGCTCTGGATACTGCCCTGGTCTGTGAGCCGGGCGCCATGGTATCGGTCGCAACAGGTGTCGCCATGTCCATCCCCCCGGGTGTGGAGGGGCAGATACGGCACCGTTCAGGACTCGCTTTCAGGCACGGAATTTCGATTGTCAATTCTCCGGGTACCATAGACAGCGACTTCCGCGGTGAAATTAGGATAATACTGATAAATCACGGCAAGGAGCCCTTCGTAATCAATCCGGGCGACAGAATTGCCCAGATTGTATTCTCGCCGGTGCTGCGGGCGGATTTTGACGTCCGGGACGAATTGGACGGCACCGTACGCGGCGGGGGCGGATTCGGATCCACAGGTGTGTGAACAGCTGATATGGGAAGACGATATTTCCGTTTATACAGATATGTAGCAAAGGAATTCACTCTTTCCTTTGCCGTTTCCTTCTCCTTCTTTTTCTTTATATTTTTTGTTAACCAGCTCCCCCTGCTGGCGGAGGACATCCTTTCCAAGCACGTTCCCTTTTCGGACGTACTCCTGCTTATCGTTTATTCGCTGCCGCTTATCCTTTCCCTTTCGATACCCTTCGGCGCCCTCGTAGGCGCTCTCATGGCTGTGGGCAGGTTTTCCTCGGATAACGAGGTCCTCGCCTTCAGGGCCTGCGGGGTTCCCGACAGAAAGCTGTTTCTTCCCCTCCTGATTCTCGGTATAGCCTTTTCGCTCGTTTCATTTGTCTTAAACGATTACTTTCTCCCGCGGGGAACACTCAACCTCGGCAAACTGTACAGAAATCTCATTTACAGAAATCCCGAAATTGAGCTGGAATCGTATTCGATAAAACGGTACCAGAACAGCATCATCGTCACGGGCAATGTCAAGGGAAACACGATAAACAGGCTTCTTATCTTCGACAAGACCCCGGAGCAGTACGACAGGATTATAACTGCGTCCTATGCCAGCCTTGTGGAAAACAAGGAACAGGAAGGGGTAATTTCTTTGAAGCTTGAAAACGTTTTCAGTCACACCCTGGACCCGAAAAAAAGAAACCAGTTTGAATATCTTGTTTCCGGCGGCATGCTCTACAATATTCTCCTCAAGGACATTGTCTTCAGCATACGTAACCCGGGCCCGAGTGAAATGACTTCCTACGACGTTTACCTGGCCATCCAGAAAAAACAGAAGGATCTGAATTCTCAGATTCAGAAAAACCGGGAGAGGATCGGTACGCTGTCGAGAAATCTTTCCGCCGAATACAGGGGACTGACCGACACCCTAGAATTAAAACATTATTCCCTGGACAGTTTCCTGGCCGGAATCAAAAAAACCTATGGTGAAATCCGGGCCGCGAAAGAAAAGAAGATAACGGACCGTTCTCTGGACATGTATAAACTAGAATTTTACAAGAAGTTTGCCGTGCCCTTCTCCTGTTTTTTCTTTATCATTTTCGCTTATCCGGTGGGCCTGTTCACCAGGAGAAGCGGGCGTTCAGTCGGTTTCGGAATCGGCGTTCTGGTAGCCACGTTTTACTGGGGAATGCTTTTCGCCGGCCAGACCATGGGAATACGGCTGTCCTTTCCGGCATTTCCATCCATGTGGATACCGAATGCCGTCATATTGCTCCTCGGTGTAAGCGCCTTTTTTGTAAGGGCCAAGCGATGAAAATTCTCAATTTCATGGTTTTAAAAATATTTGTACCGATTTTTCTGCTGGCCTGTATTTTTTTTATTCTTATACTCGAACTGGTGGACCTGTTCGCCAACCTGTGGCGGTATCTTAATTATGATGTACCCCTGAAGGAAATAGCCAAGGTAGCGCTGTATTATCTTCCGAAGTGCCTCTCCTTCGCCGTTCCCATAGCGCTTCTGTTCGCCATATCCTTCAGTCTCGGTTCCCTTTACGCGAACAATGAACTCATCGCTGTTTTCGGATCCGGCATTTCGCTTATGCGTTTTGTCCTGCCGCTGCTGTTTCTTGGTTTTCTTTTCAGCCTGGGAAGTTTTATTTTTGAAGAAAAAATAGTCATAAAAACTTTCAAGATAAAAAATGAACTTTCCAAGACCCTGCTCAAGCAGCCGAGTTCCCTGAATAATTCCGACATCACCATAATAAGTTCCGATTTCGATACCGTTTACCATGCGGTTTTTTATAACGATTCATCGCAATCAATATCGGGCCTCAGTGTGGTGATGTTTGCGCAAGACGGGTCGGTTGACCGGATCGTTTACGCGGACCAGGCGCGATGGGAAAACGAAGCCTGGACTTTATCCATGGCGCGCATTTTCACTTGGAACGAGGACCGCAGTTTCATGGGTGAACAGAAGATGGACAAAGGCGTCGAGCCTTATCTCACCGAAATACCGGCCACCTTCAGAAAAAACGTGCGGAACGTGGAAGAAATGACCATGGAAGAGGCGGAGGAATGGTTTTCCGTACTCCGAAAATCCGGACAGGATTTCCGCGGCTCTCTTACCGAGTATTACAAGCGTTTCTCCTACGCTCTTCTGCCCTTTATCGTGGCCTTTATATCCAGCGCCCTTGGGGGAAGGTTCAAGAAAAACATCCTTCTCATGAGCCTGCTCACCAGCCTCGGCCTTACGGTGCTCTATTACATAACACAGATGATAACGGTTCTTTTCGCAAAACTTGGATACCTTCCTCCCCTGGCCGGAGCATGGGCGCCGTTTCTTATTTTCCTGTTTCCGGGTATCTGGCTTTTCAGGAACGCCAGGACCTGATACCTGAAAACCTCTATATTCATGCAACCGTAAAGGAACTGCCCGGAATGAAATTCAAAATAGATATCAGAGACAAGGCTACGAAAGCGAGAACGGGGATGCTCACCCTGAATCATGGAATTGTGAAAACCCCTGCATTCATGCCCGTGGGAACAAACGGCACCGTAAAAGCCCTTCATCATAAGACGGTGCAGGGAATCGGGTTCAACCTGATCCTGGCCAATACCTATCATCTCTTTTTACGGCCGGGATGGGACGTCATTAAAAGCGTATCCGGTCTGCACCGGTTTATGGGATGGACCGGCAATATTCTGACGGATTCCGGGGGCTACCAGATTTTTTCTCTGGCTCCTTTTCGAAAAATCATCCCGGACCAGGGCATAAAATTCAGATCTCACATAGACGGCACCATGTTCACTCTTTCCCCGGAATCGGTGATAGATTTCCAGCAGTGCCTCGGGAGTGATGTATGTATGCCTCTCGATGTCTGTACCGCGCCCGGCATCACCTATAAGAAAGCCTACGAAGCGGCGGCAGTAACAACTGCCTGGGCGGAACGTTCCAGGGAAAGGGCCGTGTTCTGGGAAAAAGAAGGGGGAGTCACGGTTTTCGGCATTATCCAGGGTAATTTTTTCAGGGATTTAAGAGAAAAAAGCGCCCATGAAATCCTCAACCTGGATTTTCCGGGAGTGGCTATCGGCGGGTTGTCCGTTGGAGAGACCCCTGAAATCTTCAGCGAATACCTGCATTTTACCGCAGGCCTTCTTCCCGACGACAAGCCGCGGTATGTCATGGGAATCGGCACGCCAGGGTATCTTCTCGAGGCGGTGGAAGCCGGTATCGACATGTTCGACTGCGTGTTTCCGACCAGAATAGCGCGGAACGGTACCGTCTTTACGAAAAAAGGCCCCCTGGCGCTTAAAAAAGAATGGAACAGGCTGAACGGCGATCCCATTGACGAAACCTGTACCTGTACCGCGTGCTCGTCCCACTCGGTAGCCTATCTCCGGCACCTGTTCAAGTGCAACGAGATCCTCGGCGCCATGCTTGCAACTGAACATAATCTGCATTTCATTAATTCATTTATGGAGAATATCCGATTAAGTATTGAAGCCGGAAATTTTCCGGAGTTTAAAAGACAGTTTCTCGAGGTCTACAGGGCAGGTAAGCATGGACAATCCGGAAAGTAAAGAACTAAGTCTTAAAAAAAGTGCGTCAAACACCTTTCTCGTCATGCTGCTTACACTTGTTTCCCGTGTGCTGGGTTTCGTACGAATTGCCGTCATCGGCGGTATTTTCGGCGCTTCCGGGGAGGCAGACGTGCTTAACGCCGTGTTCACCATCCCGAACAACCTGCGCAAGCTTCTGGCGGAAGGCGCCTTTTCTTCCGCCTTTATACCTGTTCTTTCATCCTCCCTCATAAGGGATAAAACGGGCGCCGCCTCGCACAAAATTGCGAGAAACATTCT
>SPDA01000420.1 GCA_004525155.1 Spirochaetales bacterium | reverse complement strand
TGTTCGAGGCTGGTTTTGACGCTTTCAACCGATTCCGGGGTGCACAGGGCTATAATACAGCCCCCGCCTCCTGCTCCCATCTGTTTTGCGCCCAGGGCGCCTGCCTCCCTCGCCGTGCCGGTAAGGAGTTCGAGCCGTTCCGTGGAGGTGCCCATCAGTTTTTCCTCCTTCTGCTGGCTGTTCATCAGGGAACCCAGTAGGTTTAGGTCGCCCTGTTCAAGCGCTTTCCTGCCTTCCTCGACGATGTCCACCACCCGGTTTAAGGATCCGAGCAGCAGGTCCTCCTTCATGGCGATGCGGTTGCGCAGCCATATCTGCAGTGCCTTCGTGTCATGCTTTTCCTGAGTATCCGCCACCAGGATGGGCAGATCTATGGTGCCAAGGCTGGTAGCCTGGGCGTTATCATCGGTGGTCATATAGGAAATGCCTCCGAACACAATGGCATACTGATCCATCCTGCCGCATTCCACACCCAGGTCCCTGCTTTCTATCGTAAATGACAGTTCGGCGATTTCCTTCGGTGTAAAGTGAATATCATAGGCCCGAGAAATAGCCCTGATAAAGGCGATAACAAGGGCCGTGGATGAGGATAATCCGGCACTTATGGGTATTTCGGAAGATATGCCCGCCTCAAAACCGGTATTAATATCCGCTTTAAGCCTTTGAATAACGGCAACCGGATACCGTAGCGGCGAGGTGAGGGGAGGCAGGTCCTGCAGATTGAATATTTCCCGTTCATCGATATCGGAAGAGTTTATGATGATGGTATTGTCGGTCCTTTTATTGAGGGTAACGGTGATATGGGCGGAAACGGCCGCAGCGAGAGCCGGCTTCTCAATTAAATCGGCATTATCTCCCAAGAGACAGATGCGGCCCGGGCTCCTTTCAACAACATGATCCATGGTAACCTCCAGAACTTCGGAAGCGGATTGTAGCACAGCCGCGAAAAAAGATCAACTTATAATAATGGCTTTATAAAGTGTCTTGACTAAGTAGCATGAAGAAGTTATTCTCCTCTGGAGGAGCGGATATGCGGAAAAAAATACTGATAACCGGCGGCGGCGGTTTCGCGCCTGGAAATATAATAAGCAAAGCGGATAAAAGCTGGGAAATTTTTACCCTGGACAGGGAGTTTCCCGGAAAGCTCCCTGAAGGAGTAAGCTTAAGGGAAATGGATCTGACTGACGGGAAAGCCCTGGAGAAGGCACTTTCGGATCATTCCCCGGAAGTTATCGTACATACCGCGGCCGTATCGGATATCGATGTGTGTGAACACAACAGGGAACTGGCTAAAAAAGTAAATGTTGAAGTGACCGCAAGGCTGGTCGAATATTGCGCCCGGACAAACACAAAGCTCATCTATTTTTCAACGGATTCCGTATTCGACGGCAAAAAAGGTATGTATACGGAAGAAGATAAACCCGTACCGCTTAATTTCTATGCCGAGACGAAAGTATATAGCGAGGAACTGATAAAGAAAGGACTGACAAATTGGGTTATTATCCGGCCGTCCCTCATCGTGGGACTTCCGGTTTCAGGTACGGGGAACTCCTTTCTCCGGAAGACCCTGGACGCGGTAGCGGAAGGAAAAGAGGTCGCTTTCCCGAAGGAGGAAATCCGTACCCCCCTGGATGTCATCACCTTGAGTCTCTGTGTGTGGGAGCTTGCCGGTACAAATCTTACAGGTTATTTTCATTTAGCCGGAAATGACAGAACCAGCCGTTATGAAATGGCTCTTAGAATCGCGGATAAATTCAATTTTTCAAGAAATCTGGTTGTTCCGAAGCAGCCGGATGCCACCGGGGGCCGCGCTCCCAGGCCTGTGGATGCCTCCCTGAATAACGCAAAAGCGAAGCGGACACTGGCAACTCCAATGCGGAGTCTCGAATCGGGGTTTGATCTCATTATCGAAAATGAAAGGAAAAAAGGAAAGGATATATGAAGAAACTGCAGCACGATTTACAGATAAAATTCGGTTCCGAATACGGCGAGGAAGAAAAGGCGGCTGTACTCAGAGTTTTAAGTGAAGGGGCGCCGACTTCAGGGGATGGGGTTGTCAGGTTCGGTGAAGATTTCGCGGCATATTGCGGAACCTCGTATGGGAGAGCCGTTTCCAATGGTACCGCGGCACTGTTCCTCACCTTAAAAGCAGCTGGGGTTGGTGAGAAGTCAAGGGTACTTACTACACCTCTTACCTGGATAGCTTCCGCCAGCGCGGCATCGACTCTGGGTGCGGATGTGGATTTTGTGGATATTGATCCTGTCACGTATAATATGGATCCCGTAAAGCTCAAGGAAAAAGCGGACGCTGGTAAAGTAGACGCTGTAGTTCCCGTTCATTTATACGGTCAGTGCTGCGACATGGATCCAATAATGGCTCTTTCTGAACAACTTAAGTTTGCCGTCATCGAGGACGCCTGCCATGCAATAGGCGCGGAATATAAGGGCAGAAAAGCGGGGAGTATGGGCACCGCCGGCTGTTTCAGTTTTCATGAGCAGAAGAACATGTCTACCCTGGGAGAAGGTGGCATGGTTGTCACGAACAGTGCTGAAATTTTTGAAACCGCTTGGCTCTATCATTCACATTGCACGCGGGTTTACGGGAAAAGCACCAAATACTTAAGTCTTGATGAAAAGAAATTCCCGAAAGGAAAGAAGTTCTGGTTCCAGGATTTTGACGATACCGGGTACAACTTCAGAATGACCGAGATTCAGGGAGCTGTGGGTATCGAACAGCTTAAAAAAGTGGATGCCTTAAACGAGCGAAGGATTCACAATGCCGCGTACCTTTCCGAGGCCCTTGCCGGAATTCCCGGTATTAAAACCCCTGTAACCGCACCGGGCAGGAAGCATGTGTTCCATTTATATCCCATTGAAATAGACGCAAAGGCATACGGAGTGGACCGTACTGATTTTATTTTCAGAATGCTCGATGAGTACGGCATAAAGGTCGGAACTCATTACACGCCTGTTCATCTTTCAACGGCTTTTCGCAACAGGGGGTTTAAGGAAGGAAATTTTCCGATTGCTGAGGATGTTATGACACGGCTTGTAACATTGCCCATAAATCCGCGGCAGACCAGGGAGGCACTCGGATATCTCGTGGAAAGCATAAAAGACCTGCATACAAAAGCGTAAGAATTGAAACCCCTGAACAAGGATACGGTAAAAGCCGGCAGGCGGCAAAAACCATAAACCTCGGCAGCATTAT
>SPDA01000479.1 GCA_004525155.1 Spirochaetales bacterium | reverse complement strand
CAGGTAACCCCTGCGTCCAGCAGTGCGGCAAGTTTCTCCGCGGACTTTTCGTCCGTAAAGTGCCGGGGATATTCTCCCGCCAGAAGCCTTCCCGGTTCGATCCAGTAGGAATTGGGAAAGGGCACCGGTGTTCCGGCTTCCTGTTTACTGTTCATCAAATCCTCCTCCCTTATGTCCCGGGTCATTACCCTGGTAATCCTTATAATACCATACTTCTATTTCTTCTGCCGTACGGGCGGACCCTCATGCTAAGCAACGAATATGAAAAACATAGCCATGCCCATATAATTATGGACGAAGTTGAAAGCTGACATGGACGAGGATAACACAGCCCTGGACGGGAACAGCGATAACATGGACCGGGATCAGCACGAACCTGGTCCATAATCTGCAGAGTTCAGGGCCGGTCCTCATCCTTTCCTGTACTTACATGTTGTCAGGAAACAGTTAAAGGCTTGTCCAGGGTCGTGCTTCTTAGGGCATTGTTGGCCAGCCGGGCGGCGATGGTAAGCCGGCAGGTCCCCGGCGCCAGCTCCGGTATCTGAAACTGCAGGGTTGTGTTCGAGCTGGCGATAACCGCGGCGGTTTTGAAAGTCCCGCCTTCCGCATCTATCCAGAACACGCCCTCGGCTTCCGCCTCTGTATGGATTTTCAGATTGATGCCGCTCAAGAACAGAACATGCAGGGGCTTGAAAGTATCGTCATCAGGCGAGCTTACAGTGCGCCAGGTAAATACTTTGGGGTACTTGATGTTGTTCTCCAGCTCCTTTTCGGTAACGATGTCCGAAAAAACCTCCTCTTCGAAGACCCTGTTGGGGTGAAAGGCGGGGTGCAGACAGACAGCGGAACGTAATCTGTATTCATTATGTGAAGGTACAGGAAAAATCGGTTCTGCGATAAGGAATGTAAATAAAACCGGAATAACCGTCTCCGTCTCCTGACGGCAACAGTAGCGTACCGGCAGTGCGGCTGTTACCCGAACCGGCGCGGGGGCCGTTACGATGGAATCCGAATATAGATTTTTAAAAAACGAAAATATAGAATGGAAGGCATCACGTCCGGGGAGAGGAAAAATGAAATTCTTTGAAAGAAAAACAGTTTTGACCTTTCTTTTTGCAGTCATGGGACTGACTGGTGTTTATGCGCAATCAGAAATCCCTGTTTTCTGGGAAATCCGGAATTATTATGTTGACGCTGATAATCCGCAGGTTGAGGTTTTCCTGACTATTGATGACGGTAAGCAAATGAAAGAATTTGTTTTTTTTGCTCCGGGCGAAGCAGCCGAAATACCTGAAGCAGGACAATATAAACTTTCCGCATGGTATTATTATACAAGTTATGAATACCGGTTTTCAATGGAAAAAAATAGTATCCGGATACTGAAACAAAAAGTCGAGTACTCAAAAGAAGTTAATGACTTTATTCCTGTGCCCCCCGGCTGGGAGGAAATCAAACATATTCCGATTGCTCCCGGTAAAGCCTTCATACCCGGTTCCGGCGTCACGATACAGGCAAAAAATCTTTTTCACCGCCTTTTGTCATTTCAGGAAAACAGAATGGATGGTGACGATGTCTGGGCACTGCAGCGCTTTTTGTCTGAGCAGGGTTATACAGAAGTAGGCGAGGTCGATGGATGGTTTGGACCAAACACTGAGAAGGCAGTAAAGAGATTTCAAAACAGCAGACAGTTAACGGAAGATGGCGCAGTTGAACAGGTATTGTGGGATATGCTGTCAGGATTGGATAAAGAAAATGTAAATTTCTTTCGGGGGGACTATGGTGATTGATTTCAAAAACAGCTATTGGTTAACCATGGAAATATTTCTGCGTACCTACTATATTCACATGAGGTTATAAAGATGGAGACTAATGCTGAAGTATTGGAAAAAGCCCTGCTGCAGTATGCAGGCCAGCATGTTGTAAACCGCATCAAGGCGGATCCCGCTCACGCGCTCGACTTGAATCAGGAGCTCATCGATGCGACGGTTCTTTTTATAGACATCAGATCGTTTACCCGTTTATCGGAAAGGATTATATCGGAAGATTTAATGTCCGAATTGAATGCCTACCTCGAAAAGATGTCCGGAATACTTGCGCGCCATAACGGATTTATCGATTCCCTTATCGGGGACGCGATACTGGCGGCCTTCGGTCTTTCCGGCGGCCGGCACGCGGACGATGCCTGCAGCGCCGCTCTCGGATGTACCGCCGCCCTCGCTGAATTCAACAAACGTCCCGGTATGCGGTTTCCTGTGGATATCGGGATCGGCATACATACGGGCAGGGTCAGTCTCGGCAATATAGGCTCAGCCCATAAACTCAAGTTTGCCGTTACAGGGAATACGGTAAACACGGCGCTGCGGCTGGAAAGTCTTACTCCCCGTTATAAATGCAGTATTATTCTTTCCGGCAGCACCAGGAAACTTCTGACTTTACAATATAATATCAGTGAGCTTGAGAGGATTTTTGTAAAAGGCCTGGAGGTTCAATTTCCCGTTTATTCGCTCCGGGAATGATTGCCGGCTTAGGATATTCGCAAAACGCTGCATACATTACATGCAGAAAATATGGAGGAGAAACCATTGTTAACAACGAAGGAAGCAATAGAAACAAGAAGAAGCATCAGAAAATTCAAGCCTGATGATGTTTCAGATGAGATTATCTTTCAATTATTGGATTCCGCAAGGCTGGCTCCTTCGGGGTGCAACTCTCAGCCCTGGCGATTCAAAATAGTCCGCGATCCGGAGATTAAGGAGCAGCTGTATTCAGCTGCTCATAAGCAGTTATTTGTAAAAGAAGCTCCGGTCATAATCGTCTGCTGTCTGGATATTGAAGGTTATTTGAAGGGAACTGTTTCCGGAGTGCAGGATCTGGATGAGGGCAATGTTATTGATAAAAGAATATATGATATT
>SPDA01000575.1 GCA_004525155.1 Spirochaetales bacterium | reverse complement strand
GCTTTCTTGGCAGGATCGGCAAACCATCCGCCTGATCCCCAGAAAACTACCTTCAGGTCCGCACCGCCTGCGCCCTTCACGCCGACATTGGCGAGAAGACTACCGATATCTTTACCTGCTTCTTTGTATGCTTCGAGGAATCCCTGAGTCTGCCCGGCTGCTGTTCCCTGTCCGAGTTTTCCTTCGATAATGATTAATCTCTTTGCCCCATGTTTAACAGCGGACTGACCCGCAAGTTTTCCATCGAGGACCCAGTCAAATCCGGAGAACCCGGTGAGGCCCGGTTCGTTGGGCGGATTATGGGTGAGAGCGAAGTAAGCAATGTTGGCGGCTTTTGCCTTCTTGATACATTCAGAAGTAGTCTGGGGAGAGTTCTGCACTACGACAAGAGCGTCGACCCTCTGGGTAATAAAGTTTTCAACCGCGGCTAACTGTTCGGGTGCGGTTCCCTGACCTACAACATCCAGAACCTTCCAGCCTTGTTCAGTAGCTAACGCTTTGAATACCTGAAAACCCGCCTTGTAATAGTCGTCCGCGGCATCCATGTAATAACCGATTACTTTTGCCTTGGCGGCGCCCGTTCCGCCGGCTTCCTTTTCTCCGCCCGCAAAAATCAATGCGCCGGAAAAAACGAGTAATAACAGTAACATCGTAATTTTCTTCATTTTTTTCTCCTTAATTCAAATTTGTTTAATCGATTAAAGATCAATACATATTGTACGTATTGATTATTTCACTTCATTGGCGCCTCCTGTTTGATTAGTTGATTGCTGCTCGACAGTTGTCTGCTTTCTTTTCCGTGAAAACATGACGGAAAGATTGCTGTATACATCGCCAGCCGATACCGCGATTATTACGACTAATCCCTTCGCGACGAACTGCACCTCGGACGGCAAACGGAGCATGTTCATGGCATTCCCGATAGAACCGAGAAAAAACACGCCTATCAGGGTTCCCCATATATTTCCTTTGCCTCCTTTCAAAGCGGTACCGCCAATAACCACCATAGCGATAGTATCAATTTCCAATCCCTGTCCAAGGGTGATGATACCGACATTAATCCGCGATAGAAGCATAACCGCACCGATTCCGACTAATAAACCGGTAATCATATACACGGAAAGCTTCATGTTCTTTACATTAATTCCCGCAAGGTAAGCGGCATAGGGGTTCGTACCAACCGCGTAAATCCTGCGTCCGTACTTGGTAAAGCTGAGAAGCGCCCATGCCAGCACCACTATTCCCAAAAAGATGATTACGTAGGGAGGAACCACCAGATTAAGCCCGGTAACCGGATCTTTCGCCCCCTCGATAATGTTGGATTTAAAAAAATCAAGCTCGCCGGCCATCATTACTTCCCGTGAATTACACAAAAGCAGGGCGATTCCCTGGAACGTTATCATGCCGCCGAGGGTGATGATGAACGGTTCAACTTTAGTACGGGAAATGATATATCCCATAAGCGTTTCCAAAAAAACCGCGGAAAGTATTCCGACCATAACTGCCGGGAAAACGCCAAGATGCCACTTTGATATTCCAAGGGCTGTTATAATGGCAACCAGTGAGGCAAGCATGCCGACGGAAAGGTCTATACCACCGGAAATCATCACGATTGTCATGCCTACGGCGATAATACCCGGAACGCCTATCTGCTGTACAATATTTAACAAATTCACGGGACTGATAAATGTCGGAAACCGAGACCCTCCCGTGGTAATAAGCTGAATCGCGACAATAATAACGACAAACGCTAAAAAAATAATGAAAACGGTAAAATTTTCAAAACGGCTGAAGGGGGATGTTTTATTAACACTTTTCTGCCTTGCCGTCTCCTGATTGTTCATATTTCCTTTCCCCCTATGGAATGTTTTAAAATGTTCTCTTCCGTAACCTCGTCTTTCTTTAAAAGAGCGATCAGCTCCCCTTTCTTCATGGCGATGACTCTGTCACTCATTGAGATTACTTCAGGCATATCGGAGGATACCATTATAATCGCTTTTCCCTGTTTTAAAAGGTCAACCATAATCTGGTAAATTTCCTGCTTGGATCCGACATCGATGCCGCGTGTCGGCTCGTCAAAAATAAATATTTCACCATTCGTATTGAACCACTTCGCGAGCACGACCTTCTGCTGGTTGCCGCCCGAAAGTGCCACCACTTTTACCTTTGAGGAACCCGCTTTAATGTTGTGCAGTTTCATTAATTTTTCGGCCGTTTTATGATCATCCGAACGCTTTTGAATGAATTTTTTTACATTGATTAGATTCGCGATGATGATGTTTTGGGCAATTGTCTGCTCAAGGAACAGCCCCGTATTCTGTCTGTCTTCGGTAATGAAACACATTTTATTCTGAATGGAACTTTTTGGGCTTGAATGTTTGACTGCCTTGCCGTTAATGTAAATCTCGCCGGAATCCAGGTGACTGCCTCCGAACAGCACGCTCATAAGTTCAGAACGGCCCGAGCCCGCCATTCCG
>SPDA01000520.1 GCA_004525155.1 Spirochaetales bacterium | reverse complement strand
GATCGGCGGTCTGCGCATTGCGGTGGCTGCCGGTCCCTGCGCAGTGGAATCGCGGGAACAGATTACGGAAGCAGCGCTGCAGGTAAGGAAATCCGGCGCCGTACTGCTCCGGGGCGGAGCATACAAGCCCAGGACCTCTCCGTACGCCTTCCAGGGCCTGGGAGAGGAAGGCCTTCGCTACCTGAAAGAAGCGGGGGAGGCGGCCGGACTTCCGGTGACCAGCGAAATCGTCGCCGCGGAACATATAAGCATGATGAAGGATTACGTGGACGTGTTCCAGATAGGCGCCAGGAACATGCAGAACTTCGAGCTGTTGAAACGCGTGGGGGACGCGGGCAAACCGGTTATCTTGAAGCGCGGTCTTGCCGCCACCGTCGAGGAATGGCTCATGGCGGCGGAGTACCTTCTTTCCCGCGGCCTCGAGCAGGTAATCCTCTGTGAAAGGGGCATCCGCACTTTTGAAACATCGACGCGGAACACGCTTGATTTGTCAGCCATACCGGTGGTTAAAAAAGTGTGTCATCTGCCGATTATCGTGGATCCCTCCCATGCCACCGGCCTCAGGGAAAAAGTGCTGCCCATGGCCCTGGCGGCTGTGGCTGCCGGCGCGGACGGGCTCATCGTGGAAGTGCATCCGAACCCGGACAAGGCCCTTTCCGACGGCCCCCAGTCCCTCTACCCGGACCAGTTCGAAAAACTGATGCGGGATGTGGAGGCGCTGGCGCCTGTTCTCGGCAAGGAAGTGGCCAGGATTCCATTTCCGGTATATTCGGTACCGCGGATTTCCACGGGCGTGGATGATACGGCCGGAGGCGCCCCGTCCCCGGGCGGGCGGGCCGCTGAAGCGGGGATAAGCGTCGCATTTCAGGGTGAGCGGGGGGCCTACAGCGAAATGGCCCTGAAGCTTTATTTTCACGAAGACATCGCCCGTGTCGAACCCTGTCCCGCCTTTCAGGATGTGTTTGAAATGGTCTTAAAGGGGGCGGTGACGTTCGGCATCCTGCCCCTGGAGAATTCCCTTACCGGTTCGATCCACGAAAATTACGATCTGCTCCTTCAGTACCCCGATATTAAAATCGTCGGTGAGCAAAAATTACGAATTGAACATAACCTGATAGGCCTTCCCGGGGCGTCCCTCGACGGCATCCGCAAGGTCTTTTCCCATCCCCAGGGCCTTGCCCAGTGTTCCGTGTTCCTGGACAGGTATCCAGCGTGGGAGCGCGTGCCCTTCTACGACACTGCCGGTTCCGTTGCCCACATCGCGCGGGAAAAAAATCCGGGATTCGCGGCTATCGCGAGCGCAGGTGCTGCAAGGGTGCACGGGCTCTCCGTTTTCAAGGAAGGCATAGAAACGAACCCGAGAAACTATACGCGCTTCACCGTGATAACCCTGCAGGAATACCCGGACCCGCCGGAACCGGACAAGGCTTCCCTGGTGTTTTCGGTGCCGGATAAGGCCGGCTCCCTGTTCATGATTCTGAGGGTGCTGGCGGACAAATCCATCAACATGAAAAAACTTGAGTCCCGTCCCATTCTCGGCAAACCCTGGGAATACATGTTCTATGTTGATGTTGAATATCCGGCCGATTCACGTTCCTTTACCGAGGCAGTCGAAGCCATGCAGTCCCTGAGCGAGGATTTCCGCGTGCTGGGAGTGTACCGCTCCTGAGGAGGAATAGTTAAACAATCATGAAACCCTGCCGAAAATAGAGGCAGGAGGAACACATGATTCAGTACCGGGTAAAAAGTTCTGAAGGAATCCAGGCTTTTCTGGAGATTGTGCGCGAGCATCCGGATGGTTACGATGTAATAATTACCAACATTTATGAAGATTATAAAAAGGAAACCAGGGAATTCCTCACCCGGCAGCTGTTCGAAACCTGCCTGCGCACAGGCTACCTCATCAAAATCGATGAACCTGAGTACCAGGTCCCGATAAGCGCATAACCGGTTTATTGTACATAACCGGCACTTCCTGTACACTCAAGGGTGTATGAAAAATAACCTCCGCCTGCTGACCGCCCTGGCGGTGATGCTGACTGTCATGGCAGCCGGTGCGTGCGGCCAGACTATTGGAAAAACGTTGAAAACCGCAACCACCCGGCCTCCTTCCGATTTTATAACTTTTGATGATTCCGAACTCACCGGACTGGAAAAGGACTTCTTTGACGACCTGGGAGACGGCGTCATGGACCGGTACGATTATTACGACGCCTTTCTTGTCGCTTCGGAAGTTACTGAAAAAAAAACTTTTGCATCATACCGCGCGAAGCTGGAATCGGTACGGCAGGAAACCCTCGGCGCCCTGAAGGATTTTACCGGCGGCCCCCGGAAAGTTCTGGCCAAGCAGCTCCTGCTTCAGCTGCACGATACGGCATTCAAAACCTACAGGGAAAAGGCGACTCTCGCTACGGACCTTCTGGACAGGGGCGAGTTCAACTGCCTGTCCTCCGCCATTCTGTACGCCCTGATCGCCGATGAACTGGGAATCGATGTGCAGGGCGTAGCGGTGCAGGGCCACGCGTTCTGCCAGATCACCGCTTCCGACTCGGGCAGGCCCGAGAATGTGGATGTGGAAACCACGGTACGCTACGGTTTCGAACCGGGGCAGAAGGAACTGGACGAAATGAGGAACGTCATCGTGTCCGTGCCGAAAAAAGCCTACGGCCGGCGGGAAAACGTGCCCATCCAGCTGCTTATAGCCATG
>SPDA01000087.1 GCA_004525155.1 Spirochaetales bacterium | reverse complement strand
GCTGAGCGTCTGAACAGGGAAAATTTTCGCGACAGCATCCGTATTCAGATTTCACGTTTCACGGAGGATATTGTTTCGGCTCCCATAAGCCGGTTATTCGACAATCAGGACGCGGAACCCGAAAACAGGCTCTTTCCTGTTTTATCGGCGATCATGTCTGATTTCATCGATTCTGCATCCTTCCGTTCTATCCTGTCATCCTTGATGAACAGCCTGATTACCCGCGTTTTGGATGTTCCCGTTTCTGCGGTTGCGGATAAAATTGAAGACCCGGAAAAACTGATTGACAGGCTCATCGGAAGGCTTGTGTCTGAGGATTCACGGAATTTCGTTACCCTGACCATAGAGGAACTGACAGAAAACCTGCGGGAAAGCCGGACGCGCGGCGGTGCGTACCCTTATGACGGAACATTGAGGGAAATCGGTTTTACATCCGTGTACGCCTTTTATCCTTCCATTCTCAATGCGCTTCTATCGTGGATGCAGCTTCCTGAAACGAGGAAAAATCTTGAAGTACGGGGTAGAAAACTCGTCAAATCCATAGTGGACAGATTGTCCGGACTTCAGAGGCTGTTTGTAACCGCCGGTAAGTTCGATAAGAAAATTGAAGAAAGCATGCCCACCATAGTCGATGATATTATCGATTCGGTTAAAAAAACGGGAGAGGATGAGGTAACAAAAAAAAACCTGTCTGCCGTGCTGGGCGAGAACCTTGTAAACGCCCTGCTGTCCGGAAAAAATGCAGAATCGACGTCTGCGCTGCCTGTGCTGGTCGATAATTTGTTTGACTTTCTCAACAAAAAGGAAACACGCAAAAGCCTCGCGGAGTTCTTCCGTAAAAAATTTGGAGAGAGTCAATATACGACTGTCAGGGAAATCATCGTCCGTGTCTCAGGTACAGACGGTTCCGATCTGATCGAACTGTTATCCAAAAAACTGATTTCTGGTATAATTGAATCGAGAAAATCGATAGGGCAGGCTTTCTCCGGCATGTTCAAGACCGCGTTTGAGCCGTTTCTCGGCATATCTTTACGGGAACTGCTTAACCTCGGAGACGAACGCAAGAACATGCTCGATACTTTTATCGCGGGGAAAGTTCTGGATCTTCTGCGGGAAAAGGTTCCGGCCCTGATCCAGAGTTTCAATATTTACCAGATTGTTGTAGACAGGATAAACAGCCTGGAAATAGAAAGCGTTGAAAAACTTCTTCTTATCGTTATTGAAAAGCATTTGAAGTGGATAAATATATTCGGCGGAATTCTCGGTGCCCTGATCGGTGCCCTGCAGGTATTACTGCGGGTCGTAATGTAACGGAACACAGCAGGGGTTGGACTGATGGAAAAATTGAAAATATTGACTGCTGACAATGATCGGAAAAATCTGGATTTCATGACAGGACTGCTGTCCGGGGAAAATTATGAATGCCTCGCCCTGTCCAGCGGACAGGATCTGCTTGACCGGATCGGTTCCTTTCTGCCGAACATTGTTGTCATGGAAGTAAATTTCAGGGGTCTGGACGGGTATAATCTGGTAAGGGAAATAAAAAAAGCCTACCTCCACATCCCCTGCCAGATTATCGCCGTATCCAGGCAGAATGAATATTACAACCTCGTGAAAACCGTGGAAGCCGGCGGCGACGACTTCATGTCCAAACCTCTGGACAATCTGGAATTTATCGCCCGTGTAAAGGCTGCCGAAATAAGGTTTATAAACCAGTTCGCCATCCTCCACGAAAAAGACTTTTTCCGCAAGGCGGTCAAGCAGGAAGAGGAACTTTCCTCCAAGATCCTCGATCAGAATATACACCTTAAAGAGGCCTACCAGAAACTCATCTCCGTAAACAGGGAGCTGTCGGAATCAAACAGGCACCTTGAAAAAATCGCGAAATATGACTTTCTATCGGGACTGCTCAACCGCATGTCCCTTTACAACATGCTGGAAGTCGAAATCGACAGGTGCCTCCGGACGGGACTGCCCCTGTCCGGAATAATGCTCGACATCGATAATTTCAAGGATATCAACGACAATTACGGGCATCATTACGGCGATATGGTGATTCAGGAGCTTGGCAAAAGACTTATCAAAACCATGAGGAAGTACGATTATGCGGGAAGATACGGCGGTGAGGAATTTTTTCTTATCCTGCCTAATACGGATAAGTTCCAGGCAGTTTCCATCGCAGAGCGTTTCCGGAAACAGCTCGAAGAGCTGCCCATCGAGGTGGAAGACGCGAAGATCCCGATGACGGCCTCTTTCGGCATTTCGACGTATAAACCCGGCGACAACAGGCAGAGCTGGGTATCCAGGGCGGACAAGGCCATGTATACGGCCAAACAGTCGGGGAAAAACCGTGTCTTCTCCGATTAATTGCAGAACAGCAGTTTACCGGTTTTTAAGGTAATCCTCTACAAGCCCGGTTTTTACTGTTTTAAGGGTTTCGGAAATGGATACCTTGTAGGTGTGCGGATTTACCAGGCGCTTGCAGGTCCTGTCCAGCTTTGCAATTTCTTCCGCCGCGTAGTCCCGTATTTCCGGGAGTTTTTTTTCCAGCCCCAGTCGTCTGCCTTCCCGCATCACCGGTGTAAGCATGGTCCTTATGGACGCATAATGCTCCAGATCGAACCAAACGGCTTCCTGCGACGGATGATGAAACCGGTACACGCTGCCCGGAGAAATGGTCTCGTCCTCCAGCGTTATGAGATCGCCCAAAGGGCTCCCGGAATTATCGAGAAAGCGATGGACCTGTTTTATACCCGGGTTTGTCGTTTTCCCGGGATTGTTCGATACTTTCATCACCGGCAGAAAACCTCCGGCGGTTTCCCTGGCGCACAATTTATATACACCCGGCAGGGAGGAATGGCTTCCTCCCGTTACGAGCTGGGTGCCGATACCCCAGAGGTTTATGGGCGCATTGTCGGAAAGAAGCTGCATGATGATTTCTTCGTTAAGATCATTCGAGACAGTGATGAACGCCTCCGTAAGCCCTGCATTATCGAGCTTTTCCCGGACTTTGACGCTCAGGTAGCAGAGATCTCCGCTGTCCAGCCTTACGCCGAAATTATACCCCTTCTGCTTTAATTCAAGACCTACCTTAACGGCATTATCAATACCGCTGCCGAGGGTATCGTAGGTATCGATGAGAAAAATCGATTCACCCGGATAATGATCCGCATAGGTTTTAAAAGCTTCATATTCGGAATCAAAAGACATTACCCAGGAGTGGGCCATGGTTCCTTTTGCCGGTATGCCGTATCTCCGTCCGGCCTCCGTATTGCTGGTGGCGGAAACCCCTCCTATATAGGCCGCTCTGGATGCGGAGAGGGCGCCGTCCGGCCCCTGGGCCCTGCGCAGGCCGAATTCGAGGAGACTTCCGTTTTTGGAGGCTGTCTTTATTCTTGATGCCTTGGTCGCTATAAGGGTTTGAAAGTTGATAATGTTAAGCACGAGACTTTCGATGAACTGGCACTCCATCAAACCGCCATGGACCCGGAGAATCGGTTCACCCTGAAAAACGACATCTCCCTCTTTTGCAGCGAAGACGTTTCCCCCGAAGGAGAAATTCTCCAGGCAGGACAGGAATTCGGGCCGGAACAGACCGCTTTTATCGAGGTATCCCGTATCGGAAGCGGTAAACCTGATATTTTCAAGAGATTCAAGAACATCGGCAAGCCCGGCGAACACAGCGTAGCCGCCGTCGAAAGGATTTTTTCTGAAAAACATTTCGAATACGACAGAAGGATTTCGCCCGGAAAGAAAATATCCCTGCATCATGGTCAGTTCATAAAAGTCTGTGAACAAGGCGGGCAAGGCCAAGTTAAACCTTCCCCGACGGAAGGAAGTCCGTTCCGGCTTTTTTCATCGCATCCAGGGCCGCTGAAAGGCCCCCTGAGGGAAGATCCACGCCCCGCACTGCATCCTCAACAAGCACAACTGCCAGGCCCAGGGACAAGGCATCCATGACAGTAAAAAAAACGCAGTAATCAGTCGCGAGGCCGCACACATAGACCTTCGTTGCTCCCAGTTCCCCGAGATAACCGGATAACCCTGTCGGTGTTTTTCTGTCGTTCTCGAAAAAAGCTGAATAGGAGTCCAGTTTCAGGGAACGTCCCTTGTTAAGCACAAGAGAGAAGGGGCGGGTATCGAGATTTTCGTGGAACTGAGCCCCCCTGGTGTTCCGGACGCAGTGCTCCGGCCAGAGATACTGGTTTAATCCGTCTATTGAAACGGTGTCTCCAGGCTTTTTTCCCTCCCAGGAGGCTGCGAAACTGGCATGTCCCGGCGGATGCCAGTCCCGGGTGGCAGCGACCGTCTGAAAGTTTCCGCTCATGCGGTTGATAGGACCCAGGACCCCGTCGCCCTCCGGTACAGCAAGACATCCGCCCGGGCAGAAGTCGTTTTGTACGTCGATGACAAGCAGCGCATCACTTTTTTTCAAATTTTTTCCTGTTGTTAAAGGTGTAGACAAGCTTCATGCTGACCCCCGGGTTTTTGGCTGCAAAACCAAGGATATCCTCACGCGAAATAAAATAGAGAGACAGGTCTTTTTCATGAAAAAAAGAAAACTCCGCCTTGCCGCCTTTCTGAATCTTGTGAATCATCCCGATAATGTCCCCTCGTTCGAGCTCGGACACCGCAACACCGCTCTTTTTAACCTGCACCCTGCCGTTGCGGATAAGATACATACCGTGCAGCGGTTCGCCTTCCTTGACCACAAAACCGGCGCCGGAAAAATCTTTTTCTTTCAGAAGCGATTCAATCCACATTTTCTGATAATCCGAAAGGATTGCGAAGGTCCGGCTTTCCGCGAGGAGGTTCCAGGTGTCGGGGCTTCTGCTGGCGATAAGCTGTTTCAGTATTTGCTCAAACCTTGTTCCGGCGATAAAATTGACAAACTGGGGTTTATCGATGGTCAGGGCGAGAACATCGCTGTCCGCTATGATGTTGGCAGTCCTTGTGCTGTTGGTGAGAAGGGCTACTTCCCCGAAATACTCGAAGGCGCCGAGCCTCTTATTGTGCAGGAGGTCAGCGGTATCCACGTGCGCGTTGCCCGAAACGAGGATGAAAAACTTATTACCGATACTTCCTTCCTTGATAATTCGCTCGCCCTTTTTGTACTGATTCCACTGAATGATGCAGAAAAATTGCTGAATTTTCCAGAGGGGCATATCCATCAGGAAATCGAGGCGCTTGAGCACATCTAATAGCCGGTAGGCTTCCTCGTATTTGAAAGGCTCGGTTTTGAACACGAGCGTATTTTCGATGCCGAAGGCGGCTCGCCGCAGATCAGGATCCTTCGCCTTTTCGAAATCATTTTTGGTAATGTGATAGACAATTATCCTTTTTTTGTGTTTCGGCGGCAGGGAGCAGAGAAAGGAGAGGGGAGTGTGGAGAGGCGCAATGCCCGACTCATGATAGATGACGTCCGAATTCCATGGAAAATCCTTAAGCTGTTTCAGCCGGTTTTCGGAAATAATTCCCTTTTCCATGAGATTTTTCTGCAGGGAGGGATCACCCTGGTGATCCGACGAATAGACAAAAGTTTTCCCCTGGAACCGGAGTCTGAAGGCGATAGTCGGTATCGAATGGAGGGAATAAAAAATTTCGAACTCCCCGCCGTGCAGGAAAAAAGTGCGCCCGATATAAACCGGATGAAAAGAAAAAAGTTTCCAGAGAAAAGCGATTGATTCTCCGGAAAAACTCGAATACTTTCTCAGGAAACTTTTAATTATGGTCTTGGTTGAATAAATGGTTATTTTCCCTTCCTCCAATATTTTCTGGAAGGTTCCCGCATCGTGGTCGGCGTGGGCATGGGTAAGAATGATGCTGTCTATGAATTTGGGATTGACGCCGGACTTGAGGAGCCATTCGGTAGAGTTAACCGGCGGATCCACCATGATGCCGTTATTATTGAGCCAGATTATGAAGCCGGAGGTATTATCCTTCGGATCGAAGCCGTGGCTCGGCCCGAGTCAGGTAACGCCGAACCGGGGAGGCAGGAAGATATCGCCCGGGTTTCCGGAAATATCGACCTTGACCTTGTATTCGATGATCGAGGGCACTGTGGCGATCAGCTTGTTTTTTTCAAACACCTCGAAATAATCAGTATGTTTGTTGCTCACCCGCACATCGCCGATAGAGACGGTGTTATCGCTGAACAGCTTGAAATGAAGCATTTTTGAAAGGGTATGGGCGCCCTTGAAATATTTAAGCTCTCCGCGTATATCCGGAACAAAAACGTCGTCCCCTGCCTCGAAGGTATCTTCCGAAAGGTCAAAAGTTTTTGGTCCGAATACAGCCTCCTGAAGGGCGCGGGTCAGCCGGACGGCCTGCTCCCGTGAACAGATTACCGTGACACCCTGTTGTTTTATAAAATAGTTGAAGTAAATGGGGAATTCCATGTCCGAGACATTGATGCCCTTTGCCCAGTTGAACATTTTTCTCGGAAGCACAAAATACTGAGGCACCCCGCCGGGCATGACCAGGGTATCTTTAATCGTCTCCGGAGGGGCGCCGAACTGCAGATTGACCGTTTTTGTGGAAACGAGAAAACCTCCGCGGGGCAGTTTCTTCAGGTTATTTTCGGCCATGGAGTCCTCCTCCCGGGTAAGAATATTGGACTATACTAACAAAAGAAAATAAAAAAATCTATTGTTAACTACGGAGCCGCTACATGGTAGAATGCATAAACAAAAACGTGAGGGAGAGGAATAATGACAACCGGAAAAAGAATCGTCATCTGCGGTGCCGCAGGCAGGGATTTTCATAATTTCAACGTTCTTTTCCGGGACAATCCTGAATTCGAAGTCGCAGCCTTTACGGCAACACAGATACCGAATATCGACGGCAGATTTTATCCCCCCGAACTGGCCGGAAGTCTTTATCCGAAAGGCATACCGATAAAACCGGAGGCGGAACTTTTCAGGTTTATCCGTGATAATGACCTTGATTCTGCCCATTTCGCCTATTCCGATGTTCCTCATACGCACGTTATGCATATTGCCTCCATCGTCCAGGCCGCGGGCGCGTCCTTTGTTCTTGATTCGCCCGAGAAAACGATGCTGGTTTCGTCCAAACCTGTCATTTCCGTGTGCGCCGTGCGGACCGGCTGCGGAAAGTCACAGACCAGCCGGGCAGTGGCGGAAATCCTCCGGAAGACGGGAAAAAGGGTCGTCGCCGTACGGCACCCCATGCCCTACGGCGATTTGGCGGCCCAGGCGGTTCAGCGC
>SPDA01000104.1 GCA_004525155.1 Spirochaetales bacterium | reverse complement strand
TAGGTGGTGATGAGATCCAGGTCGAAACGGGTATCCGAAGTGAACATTACGCGGTCGTCGATAATGAGGCCGCAGGACCAGAAAGAGTTCTGCCAGCTGTTAGGAAAATCAGGGATATGTTTTGTCCGGAATATTTTAAGATTTATGCCTCCCACGGACGCTTCCATGGTTTCTCTCGGATAACCTGGCAGCCATTCGGGCAGAATCACTTCCCACATGTCGCTGAAAGACAGCATGGAACCCGCGTGTTCCTCGTTATACGATGAACCGCCGCGCAGGGAGAGGTCCCATAAAAAATGCTGGAAAATCTTATTGATGACGATGACCGGCTTTTTCCTGGCCACGTACCTGTACATGAGCATTACTTCTTCGAGACCGCCGATGTGATCCGCGTGGGAATGGGTTATCAGAAAATTCTTTACATCCATTACGCTTAAGCCCAGTTCCCAGAGGGCCTGGGGGGCTTTCGAACCGCAGTCTATCATGACATGGTCGGGACCTTTGACAATAATGATATTTGTCTGATAATGCCGTTTCGAAAAGGCGCTTCCGACACCGACAAAAAAAATACTCAGCTGGCAGTCATTTTCAAGACTCAGTTTTTTATCGTTGTATTTTTTAATTATCATAATATGTTTCCTTATTCTGTTAAAGTATATATCAATTGCCAGGTAAAAAAACAAATATTGACCTAAAATTATTGAGGTCGTTTTTATGATTTTTTAAATTTTGTCGATATTAAGCGTGAGGTACTAGCATGAAAAAGTTTGCGGTTGTTCTGATATTTCTGACTGTACTGCCCTCGTTTGCGGTATTTGCGAATGACGCCTCCATTTCGATGGGGCTTGGTATGGATTTTTTCAATTATCAGGAAGTGTTTCTTACGACAAGCGCGGCATTCAATATTCCGGCGGGCAGGGATATGGAGGTGGCCATCGGCGCCGAATTCGCACTCTGGCCCAACCGGGACGAGATTACGGATGCAGTTGAACCGTCCTTTTTTGTTCCAGTCAATCTCGGCGTGCAGTTTGTGTTTTCAAAAACGAATCCCAATTTCCTGCTGGGTATGGGTGTTTCCCCGGTATTCATCATCTTTCCCGCTGCCGATGCAGAAGCAGGAGAGGAACCCTTGCGATTTTATGCGGGCCCGTATGTAAAAGGGGGATTCCGTCTTCAGATACACGAGATAATGAGCTGGTTTCTGGAAGTGCAGCAGGACCTGGGCATCGGTAAACCGAACTGGGTAAATACAGCCACCCGCGTTATTACGGGAATAAACTTCAAAATACTGGCAAACACCGACGGGAAAAGCACGGGAGGCTCGAAAACGGTAAAAAAATGAGGTATCAGCCCCTGTTGCGCATACCCTTGAAAAACTGAAACAGTTTTATCCCGCCCATTATAAGAAGACCTATTCCCGAGATGCGCAGTAAAAAATCCGCGAACCCGAACTTGAATACCCCGAGTGCCGTCACTGCGCCTGCAGCTATGGCGACGATACCCGGCAGCCTGTCCTCTCGTGATGTTGTAATGACAACACCGACGACAATTATCACTCCCCCTACAATCAAGGAAGCAACAGGACCCAAAGCCCCCAGTACCAGGAGAACTATTCCTCCCGCAATACCTGCGGCTGCAGTGGTCCCATGTTTGGCAAGCCCCGAACGAGGTTCAATATCACCCATTGTTTCCTCCAGTAAATATGTTCAAGTTTAATATAAGATAATGCCTGTCACCGCAACTGTAAAGGAAAAAATCAGTGTTTGAAACTGCGCTCGCCGGTAAACACCATGGCTGCGCCGTATTCGTTGCAGGCTTCAATGCTTTCGAAGTCCCGAACACCGCCGCCCGGCTGGACAACCGCGGAGACTCCTTCCCTGAGGCCCACTTCAACACCGTCCCGGAAAGGAAAAAAACCGTCGGAAACCATGACGCTTCCCGTAAGTCCGCCGTGCCGTTCTTTCACTTCCTCGAGAACCGATGAACCTTCACCGTTTTCCTGCAGGATGCTGAAAGGTTTTCCGTAGCGCTCCCATGATATCCGGTCCGCCAGTTTCCGGTAGGCCTTGTCCCTGGCAATTTCCGCGACTCCGACCCTGTCCTGCTCGCCGGTGCCGATGCCGACGGTTGCGCCGTTTTTTACATAGATGACCGAGTTGCTCGAAACGCCGCTTTCCACGAGCCAGCCGAAAATGATGTCGGAGTATTCACTTTCCGTCGGCCGGCGGCGGACTCCGTATTCTTTTCCTTCGAAAACCGATACAGCGGGAAGGAGGTCTTCCCTGGTCAGAACCGCGGGAGCGTAGGACCACTGTACGGCGATGCCGCCGTCAATGAGGGATTTTGCATCGAGATACCTGGTTCCTATAAAAGTCTCGAGTTTTTCGATTGAACGTATGCGCATAATGCGAAGGTTTTTGCGCCTGGTAAGAATATCCATGGCGCCCGGGCCGAATTCGGGAGCGGCCACCACTTCGGAATAGGATTCATCGATAAGGCGGGCTGTTTCCGCATCCACTTCCCTGTTCAGGGCAACGGCGCCGCCGAAGGCCGCGAGCCTGTCGGCCATGTAGGCCTTGGTGTATGCCTCCGCGAGGGTTCTGCCGACGGCAGCGCCGCAGGGGTTGTTGTGTTTGATGATGACCGCGCAGGGCGTGTCAGAAAAATAGCGCATAATGTTGAGGGCGTTATCCACGTCGGTGATATTTATTTTACCAGGATGCTTGCCGGACTGCAGCAGTTCAACGTCCGATGCGAGATACCTGCCCGGTTCGATGGATGACACCCCGCCGAGTACAAGATTGCCGTTGATCAGCCTGTACAATGCGGCCTCCTGGCTGGGATTTTCTCCGTAGCGCAGGCCTTTATCCTCCCCGGCGATGGTCCAGGTTACCTTTTCGTAGAGCAGGGTCTGCCTGTTATCTTCCCTGTCATAAAAGGAAAGCTCCATCTGTTTCGGGAAAAATTCGGCCGTGATTTCCCTGTACATGTTTTTCAAGGGTTTTTTAACCATCTGGGGCTCCATGTCAGAAAAGGGTATAGTGCTGTTCCGTTATTTCAGCGGGCTGCGCGAGCAGAAACTCCGCAATTGCTTTGTCGTAGGCGGCTGTGTGGGAAAAGGTTTTTTTCGCCAGAGCGAATCTGGTGGAAAGGGAAAGACAGCCATCCGAAGTCTTCAGTTCGTCAAGAAGACCGCGGTAGTCCGAGGGGTCGCAGACACTCGCGAGGCGGAGAAAATTTTTCGCGGAAGCCCTGAGCATGCATGGACCGCCTATATCGATATGGGACCTGGCGTCTTCAAGTGTTGTTTCAGGTTTTTTTATCACATCGCCGAAGGGATAAAGATTTACGACAACCATATCAAACTCGACGCCCTTTACCCGGGCAATATCCTGCGTATGCGCTTCGTTGCCCGGTTCACTGAGGATTCCGAGATAGATTTTGAAATCAAGCGTTTTCACAAGACCGCCCTGCATTTCCGGCTGCCCCGTAAAGGATGAAATCTGCCTGAGGTTCTTCCGGAACTCTCCGCTCAGTACATCACTGATAAAGGAAAAAGTTCCGCCGGTGGAATACAGGGTTATGGAGGGATTAATCCCGAGCAGGCCCTTTACCAGATAATCGAGCCCGGTTTTGTCCGACACGCTTATTATGCAGTTCCGTATTTTTACAGCCCTGCTGACGGTATTTACCCTGTTCATCATTCCCGCTGTTCTCCGTTTTTCTCGATACTATCAGATGCCTCCGCGATTGACCATACCTGCAAGTGTATTTATACTGGTATCATAATCGTCGCTTCTGGGGGGGGGCATGGCCGAACAGCTTATAAAGAAAAATTCCGATTTTATTAAAATACTTCCTTCCTGGGCGCAGGACTTGGCGTACAAGTACTGCTCAAAAACCGCCAATCTCTACCTGCTTAACGGAAACATCCGGGATTTTCTGCCTCACATGATTCATGAATGGGAGTTTATCTTTGTACGGATTCAGGAATACGTTTCCGAAGTGCTTTTCGGGAACAAGGACATAATAGCTTTTTATGACCGGTCCTCGGGTGTCAATTTCTGCACGCCGGAGATGCAGCGGAATTACATCCAGACAATGACAAAAATCTATCCCGATCTGGACGAGGAGATTTTCATATCTTCCGATCCTCTCAAGGCCTTCTTTTACCTGGAAAAATATTTTCTTCTGAATATTCCCCTCAAGCACCGTATTATCCTTATCGTCGATTATGCTGAAACGATAATTCCCTATTCCGAGATCTCTCGCCTGAACGAAGAGGACCGTTATACCCTTGTCACGCTCAACCGCTGGTCCCACGATCCCATTTTTACCCAGGGGGATGTTTCCATCCTGCTTCTTACGGAAAACCTTTCGGACATAAACCCCAAGCTCGTGGCGTCCCCCAGCACCGTAAAAATAGATATTCCCATACCTGACGAACTGGTGCGGAAGAGTTTTCTCGATTTTCTGATGAGACAGGATTCACTGCTGCTGGAACCAAGGCTCAGCACGGATACCCTGGCCAAGATAACAAGCGGGCTTAACCTTCTTAACCTGAACAGGCTCGCGGCCGAATCCTACGAAGAGGACAAGCCTATAACCATGGATTATCTGAGGAAAAAGAAGAAGGAAACCATCGAGAACGAGGCCGGGGGACTCCTCGAATTTATCGAATCGGAGCACGACCTTACAATGGTCTCCGGCCACGATTTCGTTAAAAAACGCTTCAGGAGCGCGTCCCGTGCAATAAAACAGGGAAGGCTGGATGTGCTGCCCATGGGATACCTTATCGCCGGACCCGTCGGCACGGGGAAGTCCTTCATGGTTTCCGCCTTTGCCGGAGAAATCGGCATTCCCATTGTAAAGTTCAGGAATTTCAGGTCCAAGTGGCAGGGCGTTACAGAGGCCAACCTTGAAAAAGTCCTCAATATACTCAAGGCCATGGCCCCCGTCGGTGTCATGATCGACGAGGCCGACGCCTTCCTGGGCGACAGGAACCAGGACGGCGATTCTGGAACGAGCAACAGGATCTTCGGACAGATTACCTCCTTTATGGGCAACACCGAGTACCGCGGTAAAATAATCTGGTTCCTCATAACCTGCAGGCCGGATCTGCTTCCCATAGACTTGAAGCGGCAGGGCAGGGCGGAGGAGCATCTGGCCCTGTTCTATCCGGAAACTGCGGAAGAGAAGGAGGACCTTTTTCAGACCCTTGTCCGGAAACTCAAACTTAAGATTCAGAGCACCCTGGCGGTGCCGGATCTTTTCCGTAAGTACCGCTACGATTTTTCCGGTGCAGACCTGGAATCGATTCTCATTCGCGCGAAATTCGCCGCCGCCATGAACAATCATGTAATAGTCACGAAAGAGGACCTGGATGAGACTATCCATGATTTCATACCGCCCGCCTATCCGTATGAAATCGAGCTTCAAAACCTGGTGGCGGTCCTGGAATGTACCAGCCGGGAAATGGTGCCGAAACGGTTTCAAAATCTTGACAGAACCAAGCTAATATCCGAAATTAAGGAACTGAAAACCCTGCTGGGTGAAAGGGATTAATCCAACATGACAATCAATGAAAAGGTTTTTGGAAAAGACGCTGCGGGCAGGGAAATATTCCTGCATACCGTATCCAATGGAATAATGGAAATAAGCGTCATGAATTACGGCGCCACCCTGGTATCGGTCCGGACGCTGGACAGAAATGGAGACACCGGGGAAATTACCCTGGGATTGGACAGCCTGAACGATTACATGGGTGATCATCCCTTCCTGGGATCATCCGTGGGAAGGTTCGCTAACCGCATTGCCCGGGGCAGTTTTACCCTGGACGGCAAAACCCATACGCTTGCTAAAAATAACGGACCAAATCACCTTCACGGCGGCATGGTCGGCTACAACAAGGTCACCTGGAAGCATGAAGAGGCGGAAACAAACGATTCCCTCGGTCTGCGCTACACCTACCTGAGTCCCGACGGGGAGGAGGGTTATCCCGGCAATCTCGCTGTATCCATTCTATTCAGGCTCACCAAAACGAATGAGCTTATTATAGAATACGAAGCGGAGACGGACAAACCCACCCCTGTTAACCTGACCAATCATGCCTACTGGAATCTTAAAGGACCGGGGAAGTCGGATATTTACGATCACTTCCTGACCCTTTACGCGGATTCGTACCTGCCGGTGGATGACAATCTCATACCCACGGGAAAGATCGCTCCGGTAGCGGGAACGCCCCTGGATTTCAGAATGGAAAAAGCCATCGGCAGGGACATAAGCGCCGCCGGAGGGTATGATCATTGTTTCGTAATCCGCGGCAGGGACAGCGACCTGAAGACAGCCGCAAAAGTTTTCGAGCCTGATACCGGCAGGACCATGACTGTCCAGGCCACTCAGCCGGGGATTCAGTTTTATTCCGGAAATTTTTTGAACGGGCTTGCCGGCAGGAACTCGGGCGTATATAAAAAGCACGGAGGGTTCTGTCTGGAAACCGAGGCCTTCCCTGATGCCGTAAACCAGCCCTCGTTCCCTTCGGCCATTCTGATGCCCG
>SPDA01000671.1 GCA_004525155.1 Spirochaetales bacterium | reverse complement strand
GGTTCATCAGTGCCAGGAATACCGCCGCCTGGGCTTTCTGCCGGCGCAGCTGAAACCGGTGATTGCGGATGGTGGATGCCGATTTGCCGCCAAGGGCTTTGGCGATGTCTCTGTCCGGCAAGCCGTCATATTCACAGGCCAACACCTGGCCTTGAACTTCCGAGATACCAGTCCGCTCCTTCCCCAGAGCCAGCAGAGATTTAAATGCCCCGCCGTGTACCTCTTCCACATGTGCCTGGACGGTCCGTTTTGCCGTCATCAGCGCCGAACCCGACGGATATATCATGCCTTCCTCAAACCGTGCTGAACAGAACAGGCAGGCATAATAAGGGGAATCCCCCGGAACCGTGAACCCCCGCTCAAGGTCCAAAATCGATGCGCTGCTTAGATTTACTTCATTTATGTCTATCACAATATAGACTTTTAATTTATTTATCTAATTATTGTCAAGATCCGTGCCGAATTCCTGCGGCTTCGGTCCATCATCAGTTGAAAGGTTTCCCGTATCGGGCGGTTCGTGTTTCTTCATGGTAAAAGCCACTATAATGACCCCCGCGAAAACAGACAGGTCCGCTATATTCAGAATACCCGTACGCAGGCGGCCTATACCGAAGTTGAGAAAATCCACAACGTAGCCGCGGACAAGCCGCTCCGCGATATTGCCGATGCCTCCCCCCAGGACGCAGCCGAATCCGGCCAGGGTGAGCAGCCTCATATCCTTTGCACGCAGCAAATAAATGAACAGCACAACGAGAACCAGCAGGGGTACGGCGCCGAGAAGGATGACGCGCAGGGCCTTGGGGATATGTGAACCGAGGCCGAGAAAAGCGCCCCTGTTCTCCGCGTAGGCGAGGACAACGAAGGAACTCACGACCTGAACCGTACCCTGTCCTTTTAACTGTGAGCGGGCGATGAACTTGGAGGCCTGATCGCAGCCCGCATTGAGAAGAAGGACCGCGCAGAGAAAGAGAACACGAAAGGGATAACCGTGGATTGTCTTCATCGGGAAATACGGTACTCGAAGAGATGAAGATTATCAAGCGGGCCGGCAGGATTCATCAGAAGTCTCAGCTGCGGATTGATTTACCCGCGGAACCGAGAAGCCTGCACGCGGCGGCAACATGTGCTTTAAGTGCTGCTTTTCCCTTGTCCAGCCAGGTTTCGGCGAAAAAGGCGGACTTGACTCCCATCTCACCGTCGATCCGGAGGACCTTGTCGTAATTTTTAAATAAATAGTCCGCCACTGCCCGGGTAAAGGCGTACTGGCCGTCGGTATCGAAATTCATCTTCACTACGCCGTGGCTGATCGCTTCGCGGATTTCCGCTTCCGATGAACCGGAACCGCCGTGGAACACGAGTTCGAACCGCGCTTCTTTGCCGTGCAGCTCCTCGATCCTCGCCTGACATATGCCGAGTATCTCCGGCTTGAGCCTGACCTCGCCGGGTTTGTAAACCCCGTGCACATTGCCGAAGGAGGGCGCCACGAGCAGACCGCCTTTCCTCGATTCCGGTAATAGATCGTAAATGGCAATAAAATCTTCGGGAGACGTATAGACCTTTGCTCCGGCGGCTGTTTCCCTGTTTTCGGACCCCATTATGCCGACCTCGATCTCCAGCCAGAGCTTTTCTTCGGCGCATCTCTGGGCGTATTCCTTTGCGCAGGCCAGGTTCCTGGCGAGGGGCATGGCGCTGCCGTCGAACATGTGGCCGGTGAACAGGTTTTCCCCGCCGGCCTGTTTCCGCCTGCGCGATTCCATGATTAAGGGTTCCAGGTAGGAGGCTGCAAGCATTCTGTCGCAGTGGTCGGTGTGTACGGCTATAAAAACACCGCAGCGCTGCGCCAGTCTTTTCGCGTGTTCCGCGAGAGTCACGGCACCGAGAACCGGGTCCCTCAGGCTGCCGGAAACAGCAGCCGCCGCGTCAGGATAGATCTGCACGATGCCGTCGCTTTCCGCTTCCGCGAAACCTTCGACTGCCGCGTTCAGGGTAAAGATGTCATGAATATTGTAGGCCGGAAATGCGAACCCGGAGCTCACGGCCCTGTCCGTCATG
>SPDA01000275.1 GCA_004525155.1 Spirochaetales bacterium | reverse complement strand
GTTGTAATCGAGGTAGCTTGAATCGCCGGCATGAATCATCTTGCCCGCGTCTTCCTCCATGTGCACATCATGGATGCGTATCCGCTTTATCGCACCGCCGGTTTCGATAGCGAAATGCCCGTTCCTGCCGACGGGAGAACCGAACTGGGATATCTGGTAGTTTTTCGGCATATCCGGGTAAAAATAGTTCTTGCGGTCAAAAACCGTTTTGCCGCTTATCTCGCAATGGAGCGTCTTCGCAACCAGGTAGGCCATGCGTATCGCCTGCTCATTCAAGGCCGGCAGCACGCCGGGGTAACCGAGACATACGGGGCAGACGTTGGTGTTGGGCTCATGGCCGAATTCATTTCTGCACCCGCAGAAGGCCTTGGTTTCTGTAAGAAGCTGTATATGTACTTCCAATCCGATAAATGACTGATACATTGCCTAACCCCACATCCCGGAAAAGCCCGGACACCGCGGGACCGGGTGTTCCTCCAGGAATCTGCCGGCAAGCGTAAAAAGCCTGTTCTCCCCGAAAGCGGGGGCCATTACCTGAAGGCCGACAGGCAGTTCCCTGTCTCCGCCCTCCGCCGGTTTGGCCAGACCCGCGGGAAAGGAGAGGGCCGGAATACCCGCAAGGTTCGCAGAGGCGGTAAACACATCGGCAAGTTTCTGCTGAAAGGCATAAGTCCGCCGCCTTTCTTAAAAGCAAGGGTTGGGAACACCGGCATGAGGATAATATCGGCAGATTCGAAAACCCGCTCGAATTCAAGCCTGATGGCGGTCCGTATTTTCTGGGCTCGGATGTAGTACTGGTCCTGGAACCCGGACCTGAGCACGTAGGTACCCAGGAGGATGCGCAGTTTCACCTCGCTGCCGAAACCCCTGTCCCGGGCGATCCTCACCATCTCTTCAGGAGATTCGGCAAATTCCGGCCGCAGCCCGTAGCGTATCCCGGTAAACCGGGCAAGGTTTGCGCTTGCCTCGGCCGTGGCTATGGTGTAATAGGCAGGTACCGTATAATCGAGCAGGGGCAGGTCAATCTCTTTTACCTCGTACCCCGCTTTGGAAAACCAGCCTGCGGCCTTTTCATAGGTCTGCCGGATGCTGCCGTCAACGGAAGAAAGGCCGCTTTTAAGGATGCCCACGGAACGGACATCCCCCGCATCGAGGTCTTTTTCGCCGAGGGAGGACTGATCCATGGGATCTTCGCCGCGGATTGTTTCAAAAACCTTTTTGAGCAGGCCTATTTCAGCGCTCATGATTCCGATACCTTCCAGGGAGGATGCGTACGCCACGAGCCCGTACCTGGAAACCGCGCCGTAGGTGGGTTTCAGTCCCAGCACCCCGCAGAAGGCCGCGGGCTGACGTACGGAACCCCCCGTATCGGAACCGAGCGCGAAAGGCACCATTCCTGCCGACACCGCCGCAGCCGAACCGCCGCTGGAGCCCCCCGGAACCCGGGTAAAGTCCCAGGGATTTGCCGTTGCGATAAAGGCTGAGTTTTCCGTGGACGAACCCATGCCGAATTCGTCCAGGTTTGTCTTGCCCACTACCACCGCACCGGCTTTCTGAAGCCTTTCCACCGCTGTTGCCGAATAGGGAGAAACAAAGTCCTTAAGCATGCCCGACCCGCAGGTAAGACCGAAGTTTTTAACGGCAATATTGTCCTTTACGGCAAAAGGAATCCCTGAAAGACTGCCGGACTTTGCCGAATCCTTCCCCGAACGGGCAGGATCAAACTGAAGGAAGGCATGGATGTTGTCTTCCCACTGCTTTACGAAATCGCCATAGGCCGGATCAACGCCTGAACCGGTAAATACTTTTTTATAATGTAGATTATCTGTCATTTTTTCCGCTATAACACATTGGGAATAACAATAAACCTGTCTTCCAGTTCCGGGGCCCGTTCCAGGAGATCGTCAGGATTAATGGCTGCATTGAGTATGTCGGGCCGTAGCCTGTTGCTTGCAAGGAGGGCATGTGTTGTCGGTTCAAGATTTTTTATGTCGAATTCCGCCATTTTGGAGAAATAATCGAGCATCTGTTCCACTGCTTTGCTCAGCTCTCCCGCTTCTTCGGCAGTTAATTCCAATGCCGCCAGTGAAGCTGTTACGTAGAGTTCAGTATTTTCCATAATGAAGCACCATACCGAGGTATAACAGCCTCTGTCAAGACGCGTTTGGAGGATGCCGGGGTACAAACCTGTCCATATTTACTTAATGTCAAATAAAAAACATGTATAAAATTTGACTTCTGGCTGATTCTGTCATATTATTAAATAATTCTTACTTAGGCGAGTTATAAGATATACATAATGAAGATGACACGACGCGACTTCCCTACGATACATTTTTACGATCAGGATTTTGTCGATTTATACGATAAAACATGGGCATGGATTCAGGATTTCTGGAAAAAAGGCACAAAAAAAAACGGTTTTCATATGAGGTATTTCAATTATCCCCAGAATACCTCCATACACCAGTTTGAAACCATTCTTTCCACATTTTTTCTTGTGTACAGCAATAAAAATTTTCCCGTTACCACCCTTCTCGAAAATTTCTACAACAAACAGGAGGAATCCGGAGCAATCCGGGGAGAATACAATGAATTGACGGGTAAACCGGTTTTTGCCGACGACAACCCCGAAGGAATTCAGCCGCCGCTTTTTGCATGGGCGGAATACAATATTTTCCATAAAGTCGGCCTTAAAAAGCGCATAAAAGACATTATGCCGGTGCTGGAAAAGTATTTTACCTGGGTAGAAACCACCTTCAAGAATGAAAACGGGCTCTACGCAGTGCCTTCTGCTGCTCTCATGATGCCGAACAGCCCCAGGAAAAAAGCTCATTACCCTGTCGATTTCAATTCACAGATGGCCATAAATGCCCTGTACATGTCCGCCCTGGGGGACGTTCTCAATGACAAGGAGATAAGCTACCGCTACAAGCGGTTTTATTTCTCCCTCAAAACCCGTATCAACACGCTCATGTGGAACGAGGAAGATGGTTTTTACTACGATCTGGACAGGAAGGAAAAACAGATCCCGGTAAAAACCCTCGCCTCCTACTGGACCCTGCTCGCCGAAATTCCCAACGAGAACAGGGCAACTCAGCTTATCGAATATCTCAAAAATCCCGAATATTTCGGCACGGAAAACCCTTTTCCCACGCTTGCGGCCTCGGATCCGCTCTTTTCGGACAAGGGCAAGGGCTGCAGGGGTTCCGTTTTTCCCTCCCTCACCTTCATGGTCATTAAAGGCCTGGAAAAATACGCCCGCTACGACATTGCGAGGGAATGCTCCATCCGCCATCTCTACTATATCCTCGATACCCTGCATCCGGACAAAAAGGAGACCGGCAATATCTGGGAAGCCTATCTGCCGAAAAGCGAAGGCCCCGCCCAGTGGCCCGGCAAGGAGGGGTTCCCGCGGCCCATGTTCCTGCCCTACGCGGCCCTTTCGACCATCACCCTGATGATAGAGAACGTCATCGGACTCTACATAAGCCTGCCCCGTAAAACGGTGGACTGGATTGTGCCTACCCTGGAAATCATGGGCATCGAGGGCCTCTCCCTCAAGCGCAACATGATAACGATTTTAAGCAACAAGAGCGGCCGGGGCTGGGAAATCCGCCTGGAGTCCGAGAAACTTTACTATTTTACCATCAACCTGCTGGGAGACAAGAAAAAGACCCTGCCCATCCCCTCGGGCAAGTGCTCCATGCTGATAGATAAGCTGTAAATATTTCGACTGCCTCCGCGCCAGGCTGCAGGATACTGGAAAGCTGGAAAGAATCATTAAAACGAAAGGCCGTATCAACACCCAAGTTTTATTTTTTCGACACAGGGGCAGCCAATTTTCTGCGGGGAACCTTAATCCTGCCCGAAAACAGCGTTGAGTACGGCAAAGCCTTCGAACAGTTTTTCGCCATGGAACTGCGGGCCTGGATATCATATACCCGCGCCCGCAAACCCCGGACGGTGTCCGCTGTCTTCACTGGTCCAGGTTTCTCGAGCTTCTCTGGAAGTAGGGGCTTTTGCCCCCATTAACATCCTACTCACCCAATGTCTAAAACCGAAGTTTTGGATAGGCTCCTTTAATGCTTCCTCTATGAAACCGTACGCTATTTTTTTGCATTGCGGTTTTAAGAATTTCCGGTCCTCCAATGAAAAGATTTGACGCATCATCCAGGACACAGGCGCCGGATTCCGCTGAAGGAAGCATATCGATTAATTGTTCCGCTTCTTTCAGGATCGATCGCCAATGCTCTCCAAGAAAAGATGAATCGGGTACGGGACCCTGGAATGACAGTTGGCCTATCTCTTCCGCGGAATAGTGGCTGCTTCTTCTTGATTCAACTAAAAGGGATTTCGGATTGAATCCTGCATCTTTTCCGCATGCTGCCCAAAACAAATACCCCGTATTTTGCAATTTATCATGACAATTAATAAC
>SPDA01000506.1 GCA_004525155.1 Spirochaetales bacterium | reverse complement strand
CATGTAAAAACGCCAGGTTATCGGGCTTGCTGAAACCGCGGCGCGCCTCTTCCGGCGAAGACTTGAGGGCAAAGGCCGCGAATATGTGGCCGGGTATGGTGATTACCGCGCTCTCCACACCCGCCGCCTCCATCAGCGATGTATAGAGGGCCGAAAGATCGTCGCAGTCGCCGTTGGAATACTCCAGGGTCTGGCGGGGGAACTGTAGAAAATCCACAGCTTCTTTTTGTTCCGATAATTCCGAAAAAGGAGTGGCCGGATCGATCTGATAGCGTATGCCGTAGGAACGTACCGCCTCATAGATGGCCATGCCTTTCTGCAGATTTTCATCGATGGCGGGGTTCTTGATTTCCTGCATCCAGGTCATCACGTTCTTGGCGAATCCCAGTATCTCGGGATCTTTGGCCGTTATAAAGGATGCTATTTTCCTGTCATCGTCCCAGGAAAGCGCATTCCTGTTGTGGACCTCGAGGACCGGATTGTAGTCATCGGTGAATGCTTCGCCGGACTGATCGCAGGAGAGGGTTATCCTGGCCGAGGCCTTGGTGCCTTCGGTTATTTCCATCATGTCTTCGGTAAACAGACCGAACAATTCCACCGCTTTTTCCTCACCCGGTCCAAGGCTGAAAGGCTCGCAGCAGGTCATGGGATTGTCCATGTACCGTTCCACGAAAAAATTGATCTTTATATTTTCGGCCGGAAGGGTTCCGAAGTTTTTGACCCGGATGATTCCCACCGGGTTGTTGTCGTAGTATTTATAGAGAACGGGGAAGAGCTGAAAGAGCTTTATATCCCGCATCTCGACACCCTTGCCGGTTTCGATAAGGGGTTCCGGTTTGATTTCTGCCGGCGGTTTTCTTGCCGCAGGCTTTGGCTGTACCGCGCTGGAAAACACGAAGCGTGCAGCCAGTTCAAACCTGAGACCGTTATACAAATTGGCGTAGTAGTCATAGGATACCCCTACCCCTAAGGTAAAGGGGCCGGCTATTCGAAATGTCCCTTTGGCCCCGGCGCTTATCATCAACCCTCCGCCGTTTGTCCCGCCCGCGTCCCAGCCGGCGCTGGTCCAGTAATAGTACCCCACTTCGCCGTGACCCAGGAGGGCACACCTGTCCCCCAGGGGAATACGTACCAGGGGTCCCGCGAATCCCGCGATGGTCCAGATGGCGTCCGCCGATTCCAGGGGCAGAATGCTGAAATTGGCCCCTAGCTGCGGGCCGACAAAACGCAGGGCAGAAGGAATAAAAAAGGCGGATGCCTCCATTCCCGCCCCAAGGTTGAACACTTCCGCACTGGACCCTAAAGGAATCGAACCGTAAGGGACTGTATTGATTGAAAGGATATTGTTCTGCTGGCTGAATATAGCCGGTGTGATTATGAACAGCAGGATGCATAATGAGAAAAGTTTCTTCATTATAAGCCTCCGACATTCACGTGGAATTACCATAATAATAGGCCCTGTTTTAACATTAAACAACATACGAAAGTATTAGAAATGCGTTTTTTTTACTTTTCTGCCGGATTTTGTGCTAATAACGTATATTCTTTGCAGACATCGAGCAGCTGAATCTTGCTTTTTACCTTCAATTTGTTGTTCACAATTTCTTCACTCACATATTCAGAAGTAAGGGCCATGAACCGTGTCCGTGATACCGTGAACAGGGCAGCCGCCATGGGAATCATGAAAAAGAAAATGGAAAGCTGGTGGGATGTATAAGGCGTAACCGGCGGAATCAGAATCTCTTCGAGCATGCCCGAGGAAAAAGCAATAAACAGACTGATAAACAGTACCCGCGCCTGAATTTTGGTTTTTTTAAGGACCGATCTTTTACCCCACCTGGCAACAAGTGCCAGATAAAAAATATTATAGATCGTGATAAAAGCTATGTAAAAAAAATAGGGAAATGAACCATACGATGATACGAACGATAAGGCTCCCCCGGTTTGGATTATTTCACTATAGAGGAGGGAGGAGGTAATATTAAAAAAAACAAGAAAGGGAAGGGGGAGGTAAACCAGTCCGATTATGAGAGGTTTGGCAGGGGCCTGGCTGGTGAGGAGTATAAAATAATGCAGAGTCATGGCAAAAAATACTACAATGAAAAACATACCCGCTTTATGGAATCGCATTAGTTCAATTGAACTCCCGGATGAAACGGACAAAAAACTGCATAAAGTGAATCCCGCAAGGCAGAGGGACATTATGACATAGAGCCGGTTTATTATCACTTTGGGATTAAGATAAAGCGCGTAAATACCGCAATACAGGTAGCCGCCGAAAAAAATTATTGTCAGAAGGGAAATTATTTTCATAGTTGTTTTCTTCCGTTTCGAAGAAAAACCGTTTTTTCAGCCGGTATTTCAGGAACAAGATTATTATAGGTCAGGGCCTGCAGTAGCTCCATCTTGCTGTTAATGGAAAATTTACTGAAGATATGATTGATATGCGTTTTCACGGTTCTTTCCGATATATGCAGCGTTTTACCAATTTCGCCGGAAGAGGCGCCGGTTATAATTTCCCGAATTACTTCAGTCTCCGTTTTTGTGAAATTGAAAGTTGCCTCAAGTCTGGTCGCGCGTTTTACTTCTTTTCCTACCATAAGAGTGCCGAGGATGTCGCCGGTTTTGTCCATAACGCTTGTAAACTTTGCGTCGAAAAGCGCAGGTTCCGCCTTGATGGTTTTCATATGCATTCTGCAGCTGAAGTTCCTGTAACCGTCTTCGTTAAGCAGGCCGATTTCTTCAATCACTTGCT
>SPDA01000354.1 GCA_004525155.1 Spirochaetales bacterium | reverse complement strand
TTCGGCTCCTTTGCTGCCTTAACGGGCGAAAAAGCGTATTTCCCTTTTTCAAGGGCGGGAATCTGCTTCATCTTTCTGCCGCTGATAAAAGCTATCATATTCTGGATGACGCCGTCCGCAAGTTTTTCATCAAATTTATTACCGAAAGCGCCTACATAAAATACCAGAAGTTCATCAATTTTTAACTGGGTGATACTCTCCCAGCTTTGCGAATTTTTCGGATTGACGGCCATTATCCCCAGTTCCGGATGATGGTAAACAAGAACAATATCAAGAGCTTTCCATTTTGCGACAATTTTCTGGATGGAAGAAAAGTCTGTAAAATTCTGAAGGAGATTGAAAGACCTGGATATATACTTGAATTTGTCGCCTAACAGACTTCCAATAATTGGGTTAACCTGGCTGACTGTGATACTGGAATCCGCTACTTTACTGTTTACCAGGTCGGCGACACTGATAAATTCGCCCGCTTCCCCCAGCATTCCTATGAGACTTTTACAATGCATTACGGCATTGTTGAATCCTGACACGGAGCTGAGCCGTTCAAATTCATATGCAGTTACTGTCATTTTATGTCCTCTTTCAAAATACTGTTCCCCTTTGGTAAGGGGAACAGCGATTTTTCAGTAGAAGTTATTAAAGTGTGCGAAGTTCGTCTCCGGACGATTTACCCCTTCCTCTTTTACGGGCAGGAGCACTGTCAACGAGACCTCTGGATTTTTTCGAAGTGCCGGTCTTCTTGGGACCGCGGGAGGATGTTGCAGATTTTTCCTGGAGCACCGTTACTGCTTCGTCCGAGACGCCGGCTCCATCCACGCCTTTAAACTGCTCGAGATATTGTTCTCCCAGTTTTGCGTGATGAGGTTCCTCCGGGGCTTCCTGCGCGAAGCTCATACTGATGTCTTCCCTGACCGTCGATCTGCGCCGTGAGAAGGAAGCGAAGGCGGCATCCTGGAAACCTTTCGATACGCCGTGAAGGAATTCGTTAAGAACGTTAGCCATTCCGTCGAGGGTCGCTTTTTTCCGTTTGATGGAGGTTATATCCACATCCAGAATGAGACCCGGCTGAATATGATAGGGGTTGATAATGTAATCGAATTTATTGAATTGATTCTCCAGAAAACCGAGTCTGTCTTCCATGACCCGCCGCTGAATAGGATACTTGTAGTTATACATCTTCTGAAGTTTTTCTTTCATCAGGATAAGTTTTTTCTTAAGCTTGTCCTTTTCGTACATATAGGTCCTGTTCATCTGTTCAACCTGGGTTTCAGCGGGCTTGATAAAAGCTACCTCGTCCCAGCTCTTCTCTATGTCCTCATAGAGAGGTTCTCCGCTCTTGACCTTAAGCCGTTTGCGGATCTTGTTTTTATACCGCGCCGCCAGGTCAATGAAATCCACGACGCCTTTCATGAACTTGGAATCAACATAGACCATGTCGAGTACTTCCCAAAGATGATGGACCTCCGTATCGAAGGACTGAATCATGACGTCATAGGATTTACGTTCCTCGATGAGCTGGGCGTTGTCGTAGTATTTAAGACGGATCTGGTAGCGTTCGTCCGGCAGCTGGGTAACATCGTCGTCTTCGTATTCCTTGATCTTCAGTTCCCTGCCGTTCTTCATGTTCTCCACGTACTGGTAGCCCATTTTTGACACATCGAGGATGGACGTGATGGAGTTAATCGCAGTGTTATAACCCCTGTTCCGTATATTCTCGATATCGATTATCTGTTTGATATTCTCGCGTATATTCAGCTGATCGAAGGTATCAGGATCGATTTCAGCACGGAGACCTTCCACCCTGTCCATGAGGTGCTTGGCAAAATAGCGGTATCGGTTCGATTTGACATCTTCCTTGTTGTCGGAGGTGTAATTTTCTACCCTCTTCATTTTCTCGAAGATAATTTCGGAGTCATTGAGTTCTTCCTTACCTTCGTCAATGAGGTTGTCTTTGAACTTTTCAAGTTCCTTGTCGATAACATCTATGATGGTTTTTGATATAAGGTTTTTGACCAGATATTCCACGGTAACCTGATAATGAAAAATGGGGCTTATCAGTTCCGAATCGAGGATGTTGACGGACATTTTTACATCCGTTACGGTTTTAGGTTTGTAAATATTGTCTTTAAAGGAACACTTTACAATCGAATAAGCGTTTTCACCGCGGATGAAAGCTCCCACGTCGGTTTTCTGGCGAAGCAGCGAGTTGGTGTGGTTTTCAAGGTCGTTCACACCCCTCTGGATATGCCCCTGAAGGTGGCCGTACATGTTGACGATTGATTTTTCGATTTCACCGGTATTGAACTTGTCAAAACCGCCGACCTGATCGAGAAGTTCCGCTATTTCCTTGGGCGTATACCGGGTAAGAACCTTCATTTCCTCCCGGTCGATGAAATTTCTCAATTTCTTGAGCATTTCATCCTCTGAGGTAACAATGTACCGGTTGAACATATTCTGGTAGTTCTGGTTGAAATAGTTGTACACTTTTTCTTTCAAACCACCCATTACATCCAATCTCTCCAAAACTTCTTTGGGAAGTTTGGACGATATATGATTCATTACCTTATCGACTTCTTCTTCTAGCAGCTGATCAACTTCTCTCTGCTGGTCCCTGTCTTCCTGGGCGAGAGAGTTTCTGGAACCTACTGCACTTCTCTTTTCAGGATGATATACATTAGGGCTTTTCGGTAAATCTACACTTCCCATAGATTTTCTCCTTGTATTAATATTACTATTAGATTAACAGTAAGCATGGCACAATGTAAAGCATGTTTTTAAATTTTTTTCTTATTTTCATGAATTTTATGCTTTAATATAATCCCTCTTCTGTGTTATTCTATAGGAAATTATGAAAATAAGGAAGGGTTATGTCAAAAAAAATTAAAAGCTTCCTCTTCTGTACCATTCTGGCGATCCTGCTCTCTTTTCCCATGGCTGCAGACGAAAGAAGCGAAAACATTGATATCTATATAATTCTGGACAAATCCCTTTCCATGGAAGAGGAAATTTCCGCTGTCGTGGAATATGTAAACACCTCCATCCTCGATCAGCTATTGATTCCGGGTGATTTCCTCGTAATAATCGGTTTTTTCGGTGATACGGAAAGGATAGTTTCCCAGGACATTAAATCGAAGGACGATATCGAACAGATAAAAAAGCGTATCAACACCCTCAAGGCAAACGGCCGATTTACGGATATCGGCAACGCTCTCGATATACTCAAAAAGACCCTGGAAGACCACAAGGACCGCGGGCGGAAAGAATACCTCCTGCTCATTACGGACGGTATCCAGGAGGCGCCCAAAACCAGCAAATATTATTCACCCGACGGGACCTTCAATCATGCTTTTCTTGAAAACGCCAAGACCATTCAGAAGGAAGGATGGAAAATCCAGATTCTCGGTATAGGTACGGCAAGCGCCGCAAAGGAAATTGCCGCAACCCTGGCTGGGGAGTATACCGAAGTGCCGGAAAACATTACGGCGGAAGAACTCTCGGAAAAGACCAAGGACATCCTCGGTACCATTCAGCTGAAAGAGGCTCCCAAGCTGCTATCCATAGGCAGGAGCGGCGTTTCGGAGATGACTTTCAAACTCGCAAGCTACGGATATGTCGAAAGAAAAAATGTCTACGTTGACCGGGTGGAATTCGAAACC
>SPDA01000574.1 GCA_004525155.1 Spirochaetales bacterium | reverse complement strand
GATGGGGTATAACCCGCCCTATTACAACGATCTTATCGCTGGCGAGGGTTATGAAAAAGAGCGGGACCTTTTCTGCTACAGGCTGGAAGCAGCCACGCTCCCTCTCTCCGAAAAGGTGCTGCGCGTGGCGGAGATCACCAAAAAGCGGCACAATATAACCACCAGGCCCATTGATATGAAAAAATTCGATGCGGAAGTAGATCTTATCCGCGGCCTCTACAACTCCGCCTGGGAAAAGAACTGGGGTTTCGTGCCCTGGACCAAGAATGAATTCGACCACATGGCAATAGATTTAAAAATGATAGCGATTCCGGATCTCGTTCTGCTGGCATATGTAGACGACAAGTTCGCGGGTATTTCCATTCCTCTTCCGGACATAAACCAGATTCTGGTTAAAATGAACGGCAGGCTTTTTCCCTTCGGCATCATTAAACTGCTTACGGGCAGAAAGAAAATTACCAGCCTCCGCATGGCGATACTCGGCGTGGGCAAGGAATTTCACAACAAGGGTATTGATGCGATATTTACCGTGGAGACCTACAAGCGCGCAGTCGAATTGGGATTCAAGGAGGCTGAATTGTCCTGGATTCTGGAGACCAACTATCCCCTGGTCAACATGCTTGAATCGTGGGGGGCAATACGCTACAGGGCCTACCGCGTATACTCAAAAAAATTATAAAGAGGCAGACCCAGGCATGAAGACGTGTTTTTTGTTTCCGGGCCAGGGGGCCCAGTATCCCGGAATGGGAAAAGACCTGTGGGAGGCAAGCGCCTCGGTAAAGCAGCTGTTTGAGGCCGCCTCGGACCTAACCGGCAAAAATATGCGGAAGCTGCTCTTCGACGGAACCGAGGAGGAACTCAGGGCAACAGACAATACCCAGGTGGCCGTTACTCTGGTTAACTGTGCCGCGAGCCTGACGCTCAGGGAAAAAGGCATCAGCGCCGACGGCTGCGCCGGTTTCAGCCTCGGGGAGTACACAGCCCTCTGGGAAGCGGGGGTGCTGCGCGAGGATGACCTGTTTCCCATTGTAAAACTCCGCGGCGAACTCATGGAAAAAGCCAGCAGGGGGGCGGACACAAAAGCCGGCCCTTCGGGCATGGCAGCCGTAATCGGCCTGCCGTATGAGGAATCCATGCAGGTGCTCGACAGGCTCAAAGACGATAATGTGTATCTGGCAAATTATTCAAGCCCAATCCAGGTCGTGATAGCAGGTACCGCGGAGGGGCTCGAAAAGGCGAGAGGACTGTTCGAGGAAGCCGGGGCCATGAAGTACGTCGTGCTCAAGGTTTCCGGACCCTTCCATTCTCCCCTGCTCAAGGAGGCGCGCAACGGCCTGGAAGAAGCGCTTAAGTCCCGTACCTTCAGGGACCCCATAAAACCGGTCTATGCCAACGTGACAGGCAGGCGCATCGGTTCCGGCGATGAGGCCCGGCAGCGCTGTGTCGATCAGGTGGTAACCACGGTCCGGTGGGTAACTGAGGAGCAGAGCATCCTCGATGAGGGTTACGAACGGATTATAGAAGCAGGTCCCGGCAGCGTGCTGTCAGGGCTGTGGAAATCCTTTAACAAGGTACTGAAGAGCAGACCCGCGGGCACCCTGGCGGACGTGGAGAAGCTGCTGCAGGCGTAAGACCGGCTATCTTTTCATGGTGTAGCTTATTACCACATATCCCGCGTAAAAAACTAGCAGGACTATCCCGGACAGCCGGCTTATCTTTTCTTTCGAGAGGAGCGTGATGAGCCTGAAGATGACGAGTATCACCAGCATAATCGGGAACTGAAACACGAAGAAGAAGGGCGGAACCGCAAGCCCCCCCAGGGTCACGGCCGCGGATACTCCCGAGACAAACAGCACATTCAGGATGTCGGCTCCTATTATGTTGCCTATGGCAAGTTCCCCGTGGCCTTTCCGCGCCGCCGTAACCGCGGTTACCAGTTCCGGAAGGCTCGTGCCGAGGGCAACCAGCGTTGCCGCGATGATGCTCGGCGGAATGCGCAACCGCAGGGCGGTGATTTCCACGGCGGGTATCAGCACTTTAGATGAAACGATTATAATCCCTATACCGAGAACCAGTTTGAAGATGACCAGACCCGTTCTGCCCGTATCGATCTTTTCGTCTTCCTCCGCAGGAATGACCGCCGTTCCCTTTCTTGCCCAGCGGATGGAAATGAAAATATATCCGATAAGGAGCCCGATAAAGACAAATCCCGCCCACTGCGGCAGCACCCCCTCGGCGGGAAATGCACCTCCCCGGGCAATACTGGCCAGGGACAGCAGAACAAGCAGCAGCGGAAAGGCAATTTGCAGCCAGCCCTGCCTGGATGTAACCTGCTTGTCGAGAGGGAGGGGTGCAATCAGGGCGGCCAGGCCTATGATGAGCCCGGTGTCGCAGATAATGGAACCCACGGCATTGCCCAGCGCCAGGTCCGGATTGCCCTGGGCGGCTGCGAAAACGGACACCGCGGCCTCCGGCAGG
>SPDA01000230.1 GCA_004525155.1 Spirochaetales bacterium | reverse complement strand
GGGCAGCATGAAGATTCCATCGCTGCGGTGAAGTATACCGCGTGAAACGAGACAGGCGAGCAGCCACCAGCAAATCCACGAAATACCGAATGTGAAGCCGAGGAACGCGAACAGTTGCTTGCGCATAGCAGTCACCTCAAGCCGGATAATTTGCTGATATTATACCGGCGGAAAAGGATTAGCAAGACCATTGCCGAACTCATCGAACGGGGTATACAGTAGCCTTTTATAAAGGAGTACTCATCATGATTTCAACTGAAAGAGAAAAACTTCCCCATAACACGAAGGTTTTCAACCTGTGCACCATCAAGCGCGACGGCTGAACGGCCACGCCGAAACCCGTCATAGAGGCAGGTTCTGCCGTACCGAAAGCGCCGGACAGATTCGCCCCTTGACCCCGGCTTGACAGTGATGCTATAAACTGCTGTGAAACGTAAAAACAACAAGCTCGGCCACTACTGCGGCATCGCGGGAATTTTCGCCCGGGACGAGATAAATATACCCGAACATCTGTTTTATGCCCTTTTTTCCCTTCAGCACCGCGGACAGGAGAGCTGCGGCATTTCCTACAGAAAGGGCGATCAGCTGGTGGTGTACAAGGACTTAGGGATGGTGGCGCCCGTCTTATCCAGGTACCTCCAGGAAAACCGGCTCTCCAATGTGGGCATAGGACATGTGCGCTATTCGACCCACGGCGGCAACAAGGTGGAGAATGTACAGCCGATTATGGTAAGCTGCAACAAGGGCACTATCGCCCTTGCACACAACGGCAACCTGTCCAACACCCGGGAACTGAAACAGAAACTTTTTTCCGACGGCAGCATCTTCCAGTCAACTTCGGATTCGGAAGTCATCCTGCACCTCATATCCAGATCGAGGAAAACGGATTTTTACGGCGCCTTAAAGGAAACTCTTGGCCAGATGGAGGGCGCCTTCAGCCTTGCCATGGTTCACGACAACAGCCTCGTGCTCACCCGGGACCCCCTGGGCTTCCGGCCGCTGTACATCGGCAGCAGGGACGGCGTTACCTATGCCGCCTCGGAAACCTGCGCCCTGGACACCCTGGGGGTAAAGGAATACCGGTCCGTGGACGCGGGGGAATTGACTATAATCGATAAAAACGGCGTACATACGGAACGTTTCGCCCCGAAGGGACCGAAAAAGCAGTGCATCTTCGAACTCATCTATTTCGCCCGTCCCGATTCATCCGTGTTCGACACTTCCGTTCATCTTACAAGGAAACGCATGGGCGCCGCCCTGGCGGCCTGTGAAACCGTCAGCGCGGATATCGTGGTCCCTGTGCCCGATTCCGGCAACATCGCAGCCTTGGGGTGTGCCGAAGCTTCGGGCCTGCCCTTCGAGATGGGCCTGCAGCGCAACCACTATGCCGGAAGATCCTTCATCATGCCGACCACGGCGGAACGGGAGCTCGCCGTGCGCATGAAGCTGCACCCGGTAAAAACCGCCGTCATGGACAAGCGCATCATCCTGATTGACGATTCCATCGTCCGCGGCACCACGAGCAGGACCCTGGTAAAACTGCTCAAGGACGCCGGAGCGAAAGAGGTGCATCTGCGCCTGTCGAGCCCGGAGATAAAATGGCCCTGCTATTTCGGAATAGACACGCCCACGAGGGATGAGCTCATCTCCAACCGGAAAAATCCTGAAGAACTGGCCGCGCATATCGGCGCCGATTCAGTCAAGTTTCTCCCCATAGACAAGCTCGCCTCCTGCGTGGAAAACCCGGAAGATTTCTGTTATGCCTGCTTCAGCGGCAGCTACCCGGTGGACGTCTCGCAGATAAACAATAATGGAGCCTGCTTATGAATATAAAATCCTACGAAGACGCGGGCGTAAGCATAGAGAAAGGCGACCGCTTTGCGGAGCACATCAAATCCATCTCCTCACCGGTCATTTCCTCAAGCCTTGGAGGTTTCTCCGGAGGCGGCGATCTCGATCTTACAGGCTACAAAAAGCCGGTTTTGCTGTCCACCACGGACGGGGTGGGCACCAAGCTCCTGGTGGCGAAACAGCTCAACCGTTACGATACCATCGGTATCGACCTGGTGGCCATGTGCGTGAACGACCTTGCCGTGTGCGGCGCGAAACCTCTCCAGTTTCTCGATTACATAGCCTGCGGTAAAATAAACGAAGAGATACTTCACGCAGTCATAAAGGGGATCGTAGAAGGCCTCGAGCAGGCGGACTGCGTTCTCGCGGGCGGCGAAACCGCGGAAATGCCGGATATGTATGCCGGGGACGATATTGACCTTGCCGGATTCTGCGTGGGGATAGCGGAAAAGGACGCCATGCTCCCGAAGCTTTCGTCCATCAGGGAGGGGGACGTCCTGTACGGCCTTCCATCCTCGGGCATCCACTCCAACGGACTATCCCTGGCCAGAAAAGCGATTCAGCCCGATCACCCGCTGTACGCGGAACTTCTCGTGCCGACGAAAATTTATGTGCGGGAGCTGTCCGCCCTTACCGCCGGCGGCCTGGTGCTCGCGGCTGCCCATATAACCGGCGGCGGGCTTGCCAGCAACCTCATCCGCGTAATTCCGGAGGGGCTGGTACCGGAGTTTTCCCATGACTGGCCCGTACCCCGGATCTTCGGAGCGCTGCAGAAGGAAGGCGGCATCGGGGACGGGGAAATGCGGAAGGTTTTCAACATGGGCGTGGGAGCGGCTCTGGTTGTTTCCGCCGGCGCGCGCAGGGATTTCGAGGCGCTTGCGCAGTCAAAGGGCATAAAAGTTGTGCCTATAGGAAGACTCGCACATGGCTGAATGCGCGGTACTCGCTTCCGGCAGCGGGTCGAATTTCGAAGCAATTGTCCGGGGTCTCGAAGGGACGGGCCACCGCGTCTCCTGCCTCGTGAGCGATAACGACCAGGCGTACGCCGTTGTCCGGGCCCAAAGTCTGGGTGTCCCCTGGCACGTGGTCAAGTACGCTTCCGCCGGCGGGCGGGATGAGGCCCGCAGGAATGCGGAGGAGAGGGTTCTCGCCGTGCTCAGTCAGTATGATATTCGCCTTGTGGTCCTGGCGGGTTTTATGCGGCTCCTAACGCCGCTTTTCGTGGACGCCTATCCCCGGCGGATTCTGAACATACATCCCGCCCTTCTGCCCAGGTATCCGGGGATCCACGGAATAGAGGAAAGTTACCGTTCCGCGGACACTGAGCTCGGCATAACAATCCACCTGGTGGATCACGGCATGGACACGGGGCCGGTGCTTCTGCAGCAGTCTTTCGAACGGAAGGGTACGGAAACTTTGAAAGAAATAGAGGATCGGATTCACGCACTTGAACACCAGTACTATCCTTCTGTTATAATAGACCAGTTGGATTCATGTGGTGAAGCAAAATGAAATGCGGAGTGTTCCCGCTGTAACCCTGCTTTCGCGATCATGATAGAAAAACCCGGGAGGTCACTTTGAAAGCTCTCATTCTGGGCTCTGGAGCCAGAGAACACACAATAGCCTGGAAAATGGCGATGAGCCGGCGCATTGCGGGACTGTACATAGCGCCCGGCAATGCCGGAACTGCCGAGACCGGGGAAAATCTGCCGAAAGTCAATCCTGAATCAATTGAATCCGTACTTAAGGTCTGCCAGGACAAGCAGATCGACCTCGTTGTTGTGGGTCCCGAAGGTCCTCTCGCCCTGGGTGTGGTGGATGAATTAAAAAAGAAGGGCATACAAGTCATAGGCCCCCACAGGGAGGCCGCGCAGCTCGAGTCGAGCAAGATTTTTTCCAAAGAGTTCATGCTTCGGCACAATATACCCACGGCGGAAGCCGTACAATTCAGCCCCGGGAAGGCGGGTGCATTCAGGGAACACGTTAAAGGCATGAGCGGAAAACTCGTTATAAAAAAGAGCGGCCTTGCTTCCGGGAAAGGAGTTCTTGAATCGGACAACGGGGAAGAAATTATCGCCTTCGGTGAAAGAATTCTCAAATCCGATTCCCTGCTGCTTGAGGAATTTCTCACGGGTTTTGAGATATCCGTGTTCGCGCTGACCGATGGAAATTCCTACGCCCTGCTCCCGCCTGCCGCGGATTTCAAGAAAGCCGGCATAAACGATTCCGGCCCCAACACCGGCGGCATGGGGGCCATCTGTCCCGTTCCGGTGGTGGGTTCCAAACTTCTGGCTGACGTGGAAAAGAACATCGTTGCGCCCACCTTCCGGGGGCTGGCCGAGGACGGGCTGTCCTTTGCCGGCGTCCTGTATTTCGGGCTCATGATAACAAAGGAAGGACCGAAGCTCCTTGAATACAACGTGCGTTTCGGCGATCCCGAGGCCCAGGTGCTCATTCCCCTCATCAGGAACGATCTTGGCAACCTGTTCGATGCCATGGCCAAAGGCAAGCTCGACTCTTATCCCCTGACACTCTCGGACAATTCCGCCGTTGCCGTTGTGGTGGCGAGCCCCGGCTATCCGGGAGATTACCCGAAAGGTCTTGAGGTCAGGGAGCTTCCCTATTCGACCAGGTCCGATGCCCTGGTTTTTCACGCATCCACGCACCTCGATGATCAGAAAAAACTGGTAACAGGCGGTGGCCGCTGTTTCACGGCTGTGGGCCTGCATCCGGATATCCTGCAGGCCCGGTACCAGGCTTATGAGACTGCTAGGGGAATAAAATTCGACGGGGCCTGGTTCAGAAAAGACATAGGAAACAAATTCTTCACGGATTGATCTACTATTCCCTGGTTAATCAAACTTAAACAAAAAAGGTGCAGACATATGCTGGATTTTCGCTTTATCAAGGATAACCTGGACGCGGTAAAAGACAATATACGGGACAGGTTTGTCCAGGCTGACCCGGATGCCGTGGTCTCT
>SPDA01000618.1 GCA_004525155.1 Spirochaetales bacterium | reverse complement strand
GTACCAGGGGCGACTGGGTCATTTCCGAAGGGATGAGATTTATGCACTCTTTCTGACGCCAGGTCGTGTTAACGATGGCTTTTGAAAGGAGAGTCCCGGCGGTTGCCCTGGAACCGGCTGCGGCAGAAGGGTAGGCAGGTGGCGCAGCTGCGGCGGGCCCGTACAGGATTGGCCTGCTGAAGGGATAAGCTTCGGAACGGAGATGGTACGGAACAATCAGGGCCTTCAGCATTTTCCCGCGCACCTCGATTTCCACCTCCGCATTCTCCTCGATATTCGCGTCGATAAGGGCCATGCCGAGAGAACGCTGGCCTGTTTCCGTGCCCGGTTTCTGTTCCAGCCCCTCGCCTTCGAATTTCAGAAAAGGGACGGAGGTGCCGCTGGTTACCCATCCTATTTCCACGCCTCCGGAAAAAACTCTGCATTCCTGTCTCGCTATTCCCCTGTCCAGCATATAAAAAAACCGGACAATCCGGGGCAGGAATTTCAGGCCATCAAAATGCCGGGTTACGATGTTCCTGTAGTCCTCAAACTGCCGCTCAAGGGCTTCCCGGCCGATAAACCCGCCCTTGCCGGGATTGAAACTCACCGCAAACCGGGACAGAGGGCAGGCGAAGATGGGAATGGGTTTCCCTTCCGCGTCAAGACCTAATTCATGCCCGTACAGAGGCAGTCCCGCTTCCAGGCGCAGGGTGTCCCTGGCGCCCAGGCCGACAGGAAAGGCCCCGGAACCGGTAAGCGCGTCCCACAGAATGTCCGCATTTTCCTTCGGTACGAACAGTTCAAAACCGAGGGGTTCTCCCGTGTAACCCGTACGTGCGGCTATCAATTCAGCACCTTTCCACGGGAATATGGAAAGATTGTTTCTGCCCGCTTCGGGTAAAACTTTGTCACCGAACAATGTGAGGAATATCCTCCGGGACTCCGGCCCCTGAATGCTCAGCATGGCCAGGCTGCCGGTAATATCCTGGTATTGGACTTCCCTGTACCGCGGCAGCAGGGGAAGCAGGTGCTTCAGGTCCTTATCCTTGTTCGCCGCGTTTACCACGAGCAGGTACCGATCCTTTTCAAGGCAGTACAGGTAGGCATCGTCGAAAGCACCGCCGTCCCCGTCCGGCAGCATGGTATACTGGGCCTTTCCCGGTTCCAGGGCACCGGCGTTCCCGGTGAGGACATGCTGCAGAAAGGATAAGCTGCCGGCGCCGGTAATAAGAAGCCGGCCCATGTGGGAAATATCGAAGAGGCCGCAGGAACGCCGTGTAGCGCAGTGCTCTTCGATTATGCCCGCCGGATAATGGAGCGGCATATGCCAATCCGCGAAATCAACCATGACAGCGCCCAGAGAAACATGCTTTTCATTAAGCTGTGTCTTGTTCACGAATTATTCTCCTCTATGGGGCGCCATCTGAGTACCGGGTTCCTGGCTGCCCGGACCTCGTCTATTCTCCGCACCGGTGTTGTCCAGGGTGCGCTCTGTACCATCTCCGCGTTTTCCCCGGCTTCGCTGCATATTTCGCGGATGATATCGATGAACTCATCGAGGGTTTCCCTTGTTTCCGTTTCCGTGGGTTCCAGCATGAGGGCCTCGGGTACGATAAGGGGAAAATAAACCGTCGGAGGATGGACCCCGTAATCGAGGAGCCGTTTGGCGATGTGCATGGCTGAAACACCCGTTTTTTCCTTCAGGTCTTTCGCGGACAGGACGAACTCGTGTTTGCAGAGACTGTCATAAGCCGCGGGCAGAAAAGCTTTTAGTTTTTCTTTGAGATAATTGGCATTGAGTACGGCTGTTTCGCCCGCCAACTTGAGGCCGTCGCTCCCCATGCTGAGAATATAAGCGTAGGCCTTCACGAGGACGCCGACGTTGCCGTAAAAACCGGAGACCCTCCCGATCGAATGGGGCCTTTCATATGCCAGGCTGTAGGCGCCATCCTTAAGGATAACATCAGGTACCGGGAGAAAAGGAACCAGCGGGGAGGCGACAAGAACCGGACCGGCTCCCGGCCCGCCGCCGCCGTGGGGCGTGGAAAAGGTTTTATGCAGGTTGAGATGAACCACATCGAACCCCATGTCCCCCGGCCTCGCCTTGCCGAGGAGGGCGTTGAAGTTGGCGCCGTCGTAATACAGAAGCCCTCCCGCTTCATGTGCCAGGCAGGCTATTTCCTGAATCTCTGTTTCGAACAGGCCGAGGGTATTGGGGTTTGTCAGCATAATGCCCGCAAGGGAATCGTTAAGATGAGGTTTAATACTTTCCGCGGATACGAGTCCCCGGCTGTCGGATT
>SPDA01000555.1 GCA_004525155.1 Spirochaetales bacterium | reverse complement strand
CGTCAAAATAAGCCGCCATCCTGTCGTCCCGTGGCCCGGCCCGCAGGCGCCGGTCGTCGGCCGTGATGTCATAAATTCTATGTACAATTTCCCACAGGACATCTTCCTCCGCCCTGCCCGCCGCACTAACCCTGATCTCGGGAATTTCCGGCGCAGGCAGCAGTTTGTCCGGCACCCATTCCGGCTTGACCCCGAGAAACGCGCAGGCAGCCCTGTAGACCATCGCGGTGCCGGTCACTTTCCCGTCGAACGAGTACCCGGCGATATGCGGCGTACCAAGATCAACACGCTCAAGAAGGTCCTGCCGCAGGGCGGGCTCACCTTCCCATGTATCTATTACTGCATGAGACACCTTTCCTTTTTCCATGGCCTCAAGCAGGGCATCTGTCTCAACAACAGCGCCACGGGCTGAGTTGATAAATACACAGCCGGGCTTCATTTTCCGGAAGAAATCATTGCCCGCCAGATGCCATGTAGCATCAGGCCCGCGTTTGTTTAACGGCACATGCAGGGTAACAATATCCGACTCCGCCAACAGCTCGTCCAAGCCAACGAAACACTCAGGATCTGTCGTGATGGCGTGATGGAGTGTTGGAGTACTGTCGGAGCGGAACAATCCAATCTCCGTCGTCCGCCGTCCGTCGTCTGTCGTCTGTCTTTCCTGTCCTCTGGATCTAGGGGGGTCGTTTTTCAGTACGCGCATCCCGAGCGACCCGGCTTTCTGTACAACCAGGTTTCCCACATTGCCGACCCCGATAACGCCTATTGTCTTCCCTTCAAGCCGGAAGCCGTGCCTGCTGGCAATAAAGAGCAGGGCCGATGCCACATACTCCGATACGCTGTTGGCGTTACAGCCCGGAGAATGAACCCATTTTATCCCGGCTCTTTCCAGATAGGGGATGTCCATGTGGTCGTTGCCGATTGTAGCCGTGCCGACAAACCCGACGGCACTGCCCGCCAGCAGGGCTTCATCAACCCTTGTTGTCGAACGGATCGCAAGAATACTGGCGTCGTGTACGTCATTGGCATTAATCGAACGGCCCTTCTTGAGCAGGGTGTCGCCAAGTGTTGAAAACGCTTCTTTCGCGTATGGCATGTCTGACGAACAGAGTATCTTCATTTCTTCCTTATGGCCGCGGCGTATATACCGTCGGTACCAGTTTCAGGCGGGAACAAGTTTACACTTTCCACCAGTTCAAAACCAGCGTTTCCAGCCAGCCACGACCGGATTTGCCTGTCGCATTCCTCCGGCTCGATACTGCAGGTGCTGTAGACAAGAATTCCCTGCGGCTTGAGAAATGAAGCGGTACTGTTAAGAATCAGGCGCTGGATTTCAGTGATCTCCTGAAGGCGCTCCATTGAAAACCGCCAGCGCGCATCGGGCCTCCTCCGCAGGACACCCGTATTCGTGCAGGGCACGTCAAGAAGGATCCTGTCGAACATCCGGTCGCCTCCCGCTTGCCTGATCTCATCCCTGTGGATTGCGCTGGCCTGGACAATTTTGACATTTTCGAGTCCCATCCTGCTAATATTTTCAGCAAGGATCCGGATCCGGTCGGCATAAAGGTCCACGGCTATCAAGTCACCCTTGCCCTCCATTCTTTCTGCTACAAGTATGGTCTTACCTCCGGGCGCCGAACAGGCGTCCAGAACGGCCTGGCCAGGACGCGGGTCAAGCAATCTGACGGGAACAATTGTCGAAGGGTCCTGTACGCTGAACAGGCCTTCGTTGTAGCCCGGCAGATCCGGGATCCGCCGACCATGAGGAATGGCCAGAAACTCGTCCGGCGCGAAAGGGTGGGGAACCGCTATTATCCCTTGTGCCTCCATAGCAGTCGCAAGGTTCTGGCATTCGGTTTTCCGGCGGTCGACATGAATAATCACGTCCGGCCGGCTGTTGTTCCATCGGCATAGTTGTTCCGTTTTGTCTTTGCCCAATGTCTGCGTCCATCTATCAACAAGGACGTCAGGGTGGGATTCCCTCGTCCCCAACGGCTGGGCGGCAAGCTCCTTGCGCAAGCCATCCCTGTTCCTTTGTATCTCTCGCAAAATGGCATTTATAAAGCCGGCGGAATACTTAACGGGCCCGGTCTTTACGGCCTCAACGGTTTCGTTTAGCGCGGCGTGGTCGGCCACGTTGTCCATCATGAGCAGTTGGTAGGCGCCAACCAGCAGGTACGGCCAGACTTCTCTGTCCGGCTCGCGGGACGAGTACCGGCCGACCATCCATTCGAGAGCCCGGCGCTGGCGGACAACACCATAGACCACCTCCATCACGAACGCCCGGTCGGGCCCGGTGCCGAGCAGGCGGTCCGGAAAATCTCCAGTATCAATCCATTGTCCAACTATGCCTGCCGCTGTCTGCCGTGAATTCATAATATTATAAATAAGAAACTTTTCGCCTCTTCTGGTGTCTGTTTCTCAATAAAAACGAAACCACTCCACTAAAGCGGCGCAACCATGCACCGTGCCGGAGGCTCTGGTGCATTCTTGCTTCTCACATTACACAACCACTCCGCTAAAGCGGCGCAGCCATGCACCGTGCCGGAGGCTCTGGTGCAT
>SPDA01000680.1 GCA_004525155.1 Spirochaetales bacterium | reverse complement strand
GAGAACGGCGCCGGCGTCTGGAAAATGCCCGGTTCCTGTCCCGCGTGCGGCGCTCCCCTGTCCGTCATCGGTGCCCATCATTTCTGCGTGAACGCATCCTGCCCGGCCCAGGTAAAAGGAGCAGTTTTCTTTTTTATCGGCAAGGACCAGATGGACATCGAGAACCTTGGTCCGGAAACCATTGCCGCCAGCATGGATATAGCGCACATTATATCCGATCCCGCGGACATTTATACCGCCGATTATGACAAGCTGAAGGAATTCGCGGGTTTCGGTGAAAAGAAGATCGCTCTTATCAGGGAAGGCGTGGCGAAAAGCAGGGAAAGGCCCTACGAAAGGGTCCTGGTCAGTCTCGGCATTCCCGGCCTCGGTCAGAAGGCAGCGGAACTTCTTATCGGCGCCGGATACCGCTGTGTGGACGCTCTTGTCGCCCTGGCAGCCGGCGCCCGGACGGATCAGGCTTCCGCCCAAACCGCCGCCGACACCCTTACCGCCATTCACGGCATCGGCCGGAAAACGGCGGAAACCATCCTAACAGCCTTTTCCGATCCTGTCCTGCTCGAAAGGATAAAGCGGCTCAGGGAGGCGGGCCTTAGGTTCTGCGCGGAAGAGAAAACCGCCGCGCCTGCCGGGACCCTCATCTTCGCCGGCCAGACCTGGTGCGTGACCGGAAGTTTCGAACGCTTCAACCCGCGCTCGAAAGCGATGGACCAGGTTAAACGCTACGGCGGCAAGACCGTAGCGCAGGTTTCCGGCGCCGTAACCCATCTCCTGGCGGGTGAAGGCGCGGGCAGCAAGCTTGCCAAAGCCGGAGAACTCGGCATAGCCGTCGTGAGCGAAGGGGAATTCCTCGACATGCTTGCGCGGATCGGTGTAGAATAGATTATCAAGCGCTGCCCTTGCGGCGGCGCAATTAAAGGAGAAACCGGCATGTTCTTAGACGATGCTTCATCGATACCATCGGTTGCAATCACCTCCACCCTGGCGGAAAACATACGCAAACAGGTGCTCGTAGGTCCGGCCCAGGGCTGGAAGGGCTGGGTGATGAGGCTGTTCACCATTAACGGTGTAGGGTATACGCCTAAACACCGGCACCCCTGGCCCCACATCAATTACGTCCTCAAGGGAAAAGGCATCCTGTTTCACGGAGGCAGGGAACACCCAGTTCAGGAAGGTTCCGTGGCCTTCATACCGGAGGACGAGGAACATCAGTTCCGCTGCGATAACGACGAGGGTCTCTCTTTCCTCTGCATCGTGCCGGAAAACGGGGACAAGTAAGTTTCAAATAATGAAGATTATCATCACCGGCGCGGGAATGCTGGGTACGAAGCTGGCAAAAGAGCTTATCAATGCCAAGTATGACGTCGTCGTCATAGAAAAAAGCATGGAACAGGTACAGAGGCTGTCTTCACAGCTGGACTGCCTCATCCTGAACGATGAGGGCAACAGGAGAGAAGCCCTTCTGCAGGCAGGTCTGGAGCAGGCGGATTTTTTTATCGCCGTCACAGAATCCGACGAGGTGAACATGATATCCTGCGGCCTGGTCAAGTCCCTTCACCCTTCCACCGTAACCATCGCCAGGGTCCGCAGCCTCGAATATTCCGTACTCGAGAACCTTGAAGGTCCGTTCCTGGGAGGTATCGATCACATTCTCAATCCCGATCTCGAGGCCGCGAGAAGCATTCTCCGGGCCGTTGAATACGGAGCCACGAGCGATATACTTTCATTCGATTTTTCAGCTGTGCAGATACGGAACCTCGTCATTACCGAATCTTCCGCCTTTCTCGGCCGGTCAATAAAGGACATGCGGGACACCCTCGACCTCGAATTTCTTGTGGCTGTGCTCCTGCACAACAATCATTACATCATCCCGACAGGCACCACCTCGATACACGAAGGCGACACACTGTACCTGATCGGACCTGGGGAAACCCTGGAAAAGATATTCGAAAAAGCGGGCAAGCAGAAGCCCAGTATTTCCCGTGTCGTTATAGTCGGCGGGGGAAAAATCGGCAACCACAT
>SPDA01000171.1 GCA_004525155.1 Spirochaetales bacterium | reverse complement strand
TAATCGCATGAGGAAAATATTTTTCTCCAGAAAATTTTTATTTTTTAACCTGATTTTACTTGGCATAATAGCCGGTTTCACCATAGCCATGATATCTTTTTCCTGTTCAACACGCCTGGCAGACGGAAAAAACGCAAAGGGAACCGGTCCCGCGGGACTGGCGCTGGCACAGGAAAAACCGGATCTGGGTATCGAAGCCTTAAGGAAACTTCAGTCCGGGTTCCGGTCCGTGGCAAAAGCGGTTCTTCCGGTGGTGGTGGAAATTACCACAGTGGAAACAAGAAAGCAGACTTTGCCGGAACAGGATCCCTTCAACCTGATGCCCTGGGATTTCGGGCCTTTCGGAACGGACGAACCCCCCGGCGAAAGGGAGTTCCAGAACCAGGGTCTCGGTTCCGGCATCCTCGTTCACCGCGACAGGGATACCGCCTATGTGATAACCAACAATCATGTCATCGGCAACGCTGATGAAATCAATGTAACCCTCTTCGACAAACGGGAGTTCCGGGCCGAACTTGTCGGTAATGATCAGCGAAAAGATCTGGCGCTTCTTTCCTTCAAGACGAATGACGAAACCATAATTCCCGCCGTACTGGGCGATTCGGATTTCCTGGAGGTGGGAGACTGGGTCCTTGCAATCGGTAATCCCTTCGGTTACATTTCCTCGGTTACGGCGGGTATTGTGAGCGCCAAAGGTAGAAGAGGTCCGCAGGACAATATAAGCGATTTTATACAAACCGATTCCTCCATCAATCAGGGAAATTCCGGAGGCGCGCTGGTAAACCTGGACGGACAGGTTGTAGGCATCAATACCTGGATAACGACCCCTACCGGAGGAAGCATTGGGCTGGGATTCGCCATTCCGATAAATAACGTGAAAAAAGCGATAAACGACTTTATTGCAAAAGGCGAAGTGGAGTACGAGTGGCTTGGTGTCAGTATAGCGGATCCCCTTCCGCTTATCGTGGACAACCTCGATCTGAAGAAAACCAAGGGTGCCTTCGTTTACCATGTTTTCAAGGGGTCACCGGCAGACAAGGGCGGAATTCTTCCCGGCGACTACATAACGTCCATAAACGGCCGCGAAATTGAAGACTCTGACGAACTCGTTCGGATCGTGGGGGATCTGCCTCCGAAAAAAAACGCCCTCTTTTCCCTGTTGAGGTTCGGAAGCAGGTTTAACGCGGAGGTAGCCATCGGTCTGAGGGAAGACGCGGCAGCCATCACGGCCCAGTCGAAAAATCTATGGCCCGGTATAACCGTAGTTCCGCTTTCGAAGGACTTTATAAAGGATTTGAAGATTCCCGAAGACACGAAAGGCCTTCTGGTGAGCGAGGTTGAACGGAATACGAAACCGTATCTGGCCGGCATCAAGGCTGGAGACGTGATAAGCGCGCTTAATGCCAAGAAAATTATTAATCTAGTGGATTTTTACAATATTATTAACGATAAAAACATAAAGGACCTCAAATTTACCGTACTAAGAAACGGTGAGGAATTTTCCTTCGGGATTGCGCCGTAATGAAAAAAATATTTTTGCCCTACGAAGAAGTCCGTAATAATGCCCTCATGCTTGCATACCGTATATACAAAGACGGATTTGTGCCGGATGTCATCTATGTCTCCCTTCGGGGAGGGGCATACATCGGCAACGTCATAAGCGAATATTTCAAGATTGTACGGAAGAACAAGAGGCCGGTTTTTTACGCGGCCGTCGTTGCCAGGTCCTATGCAGACATCCGCGAACAGAGCGCCATAATGATAGACGGCTGGACCTACAGCCCCGAGCATCTCCGGAACGGCGACAAGATCCTGCTCGTGGACGATATTTTCGACAGCGGCCACACCCTGAACAGGCTGGTCGAATTCATCATGGCAAAAGGCATTCCCCGGCATGATATCAAGGTAGCGGTCCATGATTACAAGGTTTTCACCCAGAAGCATGAACAGCTGCCTATTCAGCCGGATTATTACTGCATCCGGCATACCATTAACAGTCCGGAGGATGATATCTGGATACATTATTCGAGTCATGAACTTGTGGGTCTTTCGAAGGAGGAACTGGAGAAGTTTTATTTTTCGAAAAATCCGCAATTGAGAGAAGCTTTGACCTTTGCTTCTCCACAATAAACGGTATGAAGCACAATAAATTTGTGAGAGCCATATGTATTTCACTCTTCTTCTCGTTTGTTCCGTTATTCGCCTCCTACGCAGAAACGGAACCTCTGACTGTTTCCGTTTCTGCCGGGTATTATGGGAGTGATCAGCATGTCTATTTATCCACGGACGCGGAAGAATCGGAGATATATTACTCTTTCGTGCAGCCTAAAAATCTGGAACCCATTAAATATGTGGTTCCTTTTACCCTGAGCGCTCTTCCGGGAGAGACCCGAACGTACACGGTGCACGCCGAACTGCGTAATAGCGGCGAAACGGTTTTTCAAAAAGATTATATTTATACGATCGATAAAGAGAAACCAGCGGTTCCGCAGCCGAGTTTCCATGAAGGGACGTACGCAGAAGATCTTTCCATAAGTTTCCCGTCCGTCAAAAACCAGGAAATACTCTATTCACTGAACAGTCCCGTCTCGGATTCGTCACCGCGCTGGGCGGACAGCCCCGTCAAAATTCCCCTGCTTTCCCAGCCTGACGGGATTTCCGAATATACCCTCTGGGCCTACGCAAAAGATGCGGCTGGAAATACAAGCCCCCTCGGAAAATGGGTTTACAAATCCGCGCAGAAAAAAGAGGATGCCGTTCCTGCCGTCGTGGATATCCTGAGTCCTGCCCAAGGCACCTTTGCAAACCCGCAGATGCTGGCTGTAACCGGGTCAGGACTGTCATGGATCCGCTACTCCATTGCCTCTGGCGGAGCAGCCTCCGCCGAAACCGAATATACGGGTCCGGTCGAGATTCCCGCGAGCGGCGATGTAACCGTGACCGTTACGGGAAAGTCCCTCTCGGACGGTTCATTGATAACGAAAGAAATATCCTACAAAAATCTCGCTGTTCCCGATGCTGCGGTAAAGGCTAAAAACGGAATCTACAGCGAGCCTGTAACCGTAAGCGCGGTTACGGAATTTCCTCTTATCTACTGTTTCGATGACAGAACACCACTGCCTTTTGACGGGAGATACAAGGAACCTGTTGTCATCAAGCCGCTTAACGAAGGTCTTCGATACGTCACCCTGAGGTTCGCGGTTCAGAAGGACGGAATTATTTCCAGCGGGGAGTACAGGTACTTTTTTATCCTCGATGACAGAACGCCTCCGCCGCCTTCGATAAACCTTAAAAAGAACCTCCCCCTGGCCGCTCCCGCGGAAATCACGATTTCCGGTTCCCCGTTTTTTCCGATTTATTACACCCTGGACGGGACAACACCGGACAAAACCGCGAAGGAATACAGGGAGCCTTTCGTACTCGATGTGCCGAAAAACGCGGAAGGCTTCATCACTGTCCGGGCCAAAGCAATTTCGGATACGGGAAAGGAAAGCGAGCAGGTAACCAATCTTATCTCATTCGACACTAAACCGCCCGAGGCTCCCGGGGTGATCATTAATAAGAATCCTGAAGGCAGCAGCGCCGCAATTTCCATAAGCGGGGAACCGGGAGCATCGGTATACTATACGGTCAGTTACACGGAATCGCCTCCTCAGCAGCCCGGAATCGCCTCCTCAGTCGGTAAAAACAACATGTCCCTGTCGATACCTTTCGGCATGGATACCTCCGTACGGATCAAGGCATGTCTTCAGGACAGCGCCGGCAACCTTTCGGAGGCTTCGGAGAGCGAAAGCGTTATTTTGTCCAACAGGCCGCAGCCGCCGCCCGAGATTGAATATTTTTCCGGCATAGTCCGGATTAAGGGCGAGGGCACGGTGTACTACAGCCTGAGCGACACGGGTCAGACTCCCGCTGTACCGGATGCCGGTTCGGAAGTTTACCAGCATCCCCTTTTCCTGTCTGGAAAAAAGAACCAGATTACACGTTATGTTATCCGTGCCGTCTCGGTGAACGAATACGGCACCCGGAGCAGTGTTTCCGGCACGTATGCGTTCACCATCGATCTCCGGGAACCGGTCCTTCCGCAGATGCGCGGATTAGCGGATGGCGGTATTTTCAACTCTGTCAACCCGGAGCTCAAATTCGACAATATCCTCTCCGACCTGTCAATTCTTTACACGTATACCAAAGACGGCAGTATTCCGAAAGATCCGGATATTGAGTCGCCGTCCGCGGCACAGAGCATCAAGTTCGCCTCGGCGGAGGGAGAAGAGATTTATTATCAGGTTAAACTCATGCCTGCCTTCCTGAACGAGAAAAAGTTCGGCCCGGTTACCTCCCTGACATTTATCATTGATCGCCGGCCCCCGGTTATGCCTGCTCTGCGCGGTTTTGAGCAGAACGGCTACCTCAACCGCAGTGTCACGGTAACGGCAGTGAAAGGCGCCGAATCGGATAACGTTTACTTAAGCCTGTCCTACAACGAGAAAACTCCTCCGGATCCCGCGGGGCCGGAAGGCATGGTTTATACGCGCCCGCTCCTTGTGGATGTGCCGGACAAGACGGAAAGCATGATACGTATCAGAATCGTTGCCAGGGACCGTGCGGGAAATCTAACGTATAATCCCACGGAATACGGTTTCGTTCTCGACCGGCTGCCTCCGCCGGAACCGGAGCTTGTTTCGATCAATGAAACTGCCGTTTCGAATGAACCCATCCTCATTGATTTTACAATATCCCGTGATGTTTCCATCTACTACGAACTTGCGAAGGATATGAAAATCCCCGCGATTCCGACGGCAAAATCGACGAAGTTTACGGAACCGTTTTATCTTACAGGTGAAGAGGGGAAGGAAACCACTTACCACCTGAGCGCAATTGCGCAGGACAGGGCCGGAAATATCAGCAGCAATCCTCCGCATTACACCTACACGATCGACAGAAAGCCTCCTGAAATACCATCGCCGCCGCAGGTGATCGCGGTTATGGAAAAGGGAGATGCGGGAAAAGGGTCCATGAGCTATACAATAGCCTGGTCGCTTTCCCAGGAAACGTCCATTTTTTATTCCTTGAACGAGAGCGGAGATTTCAGGAAATATGCATCTCCTTTCGAAATTACTCTTACACCGGCGCAGAAAGACAGCCTCATACGCTATTTCGCGGAAGATAAAGCGGGAAACAGAAGCACCGTCCAGTTTCATGTCGCTCCAGCTCCCCAGGTAATGCCGGAAAAACTTCTTGCCGCAATAAGCGACAAGGGCGTTTACAACAAGCCCCTCGTTATTAAATCTGAAACTCCTTACGGGATAATTAGATACGAATTAGGAACCCAGCGAACCCCGCCCGGAAAGGTAACGAAATTCTCGCCTGTTTTAAAGGAAACCCTTTCCATCGATTCCTTACCCGGCGAAACTGTCACCTTCATTCTCAACATGAAGCAGTACCGGGACGGTAATGACGAGGAAGGGTTCAAGGAGGAACGCAGGACCTTCACCATCGACAGAACCCCTCCGGCGCCGCCGATTGTAACAGGCATAACGGACGGGGCATTTTATCAGGAGGACAGAACTGTCCGGTTATCATCGGAGGAAGGATTTATATATTACAGCC
>SPDA01000517.1 GCA_004525155.1 Spirochaetales bacterium | reverse complement strand
TGGCAGGAGAGGCAGAACCCGTAGGCAGAGGGCGGGTACAAATTGAATACAACTTCCAGCAGGACAAACAGTATACCTGCCGCGATACCGAAAACCCAGGGCTTGATCCGCCATCTGCGCGGCAGCCGATCCTTTCCCTCCGCCTTACCTTCCGGCGGTGTTTCACGCAGGGTATAGATGGATTGCTTCGTATTGGACATAGTGTTCCTTGAGGAGGGAGCTGATGCCTTCCCTGTCACCGTAATCGATCCTGAGGGCAACGCCGCAGTTGGGGCTGATGTCCCTGGGTCCCGGGATAAGCACACCGGGCCTGCTGCTTTTTTTCAGGACCATGTCCGCCTTGAGGGCATGATGGGAACCGAAAAAGGTGATTACCCCTTCCAGTCCGGCATAGTCCGCAGCGAGGCGTTTTTTGAAGAACACTGTCACGCCCCCTTTCCCTGCGCTTCCCTGGCCAGGGTTTTTATCGATTTGACTGCACGGAAAATATCCCTCTCCCTGGTAAAAGGTCCCCAGGAAAACCGAACAGTCCCCTCCGGGAAAGTGCCGATGGTCCTGTGCGCCGAGGGAGCGCAATGCAGGCCGATGCGGACGGCAATATTGAAACGCTTGTCCAGTATGTCGCCCGCCTCCGATGAGGAAAGCCCGTCAAAAGTAAGGGACAGCACTGCAGTCTGAGCGAGCGGGTCTTTTCTTCCGTAGACGGTAATCCCCGGTACGGACCTCAATTCGTCGAGCATCAGGCCTACATAACGCCTGTCCCTCTGCATGATGTTGTCCACGCCCTCCTCCCTCAGGTACTCGAGGGCCGCTCCCAGGCCGGCGATGCCTATTACATTGCGCGTGCCGCTCTCGAACCGGTCCGGCAGAAAGTCCGGCTGAGTCTCCTGGTCGGAGAGACTGCCTGTACCTCCGCACATGAGGGGGGAAAGATCCCCGGGATCCCTCATATATAGTCCGCCGGTTCCCTGGGGGCCTAAAAGCCCCTTGTGCCCGGAAAAAGCGAGGTAATCGATATTCATTGCCTCGACATCGACAGGTATGGCGCCCGCCGTCTGCGCGGCATCCACCATGAACCGTACTTTCTTCTCCCTGCACACCCTCCCCAGATCCGTAATATCGGTTATGGCGCCGGTCACATTGGATGCATGGGTCACGCATACGAGTTTCGTTTTTCTTGTCACCGCCTCGCTTATTTCAGATACGTAAATGATGCCTTCAGTGTCCGCCGGCACCACGGTAACATCAACCCCCTTTCCCTTAAGGGCGTTGAGCGGCCTGAGCACAGAATTATGTTCCATGCTGGAGGTAACGACATGGTCTCCTTTTTTCAGCAGGCCATTGAAGACCGTATTCAAACCTTCCGTGGCGTTCCCGGTGAATACGAGGTGGGAGGAATCCCGGATATTGAACAATTCGGCAAGCATTTCCCGGGTTTTCATGATCATCCTGCCCGCCTCAACAGCAAGACGATGCCCGGAACGTCCCGGATTCGCGCCGCAGTTCAAAAAATACTGTTCCATGGCCTGGATAACGGATTTTGGCTTGGGAAAAGAAGTGGCCGCGTTGTCGAAATAATGCATCAAGGTGTGGTACTCCTTAGGGAAGCGATTTTCTCTATATTATCAAACCAGGACTGATAATAAAAGCTCTTCGGCTCCTTTGTTCCGGGGAGAACGAGAAAATAACCGCCGTTTTTCTCAGCCACGAGGACATCCTTCTTCCAGCTGAAGATGGTGCAGGCGCCAATCATATGGCCGCTGACACTGACGGAGGTGTAGGAATCTGCCGCGAGGCTGCCGAGGAGTTCCGTCGGCAATTCTGCCGCCGGCAACCCTGCCGCCGGCAGGCCTTCACCGGTGTCATTCACGGATATAACCCTGGTTTTTATGTTCTGCAGCCGTACCCAGGAACCTCCATAACCGAGTTCCGCGGTTCCCCGCCTGCCGAACTGTTCCAGGGAGGTAAATCCGTATATCCGCCCCCCGGGCCGTACATCGTCCGCATAGACGACCCTCGCCTCCTCCGGCAGCCAGAGAGGCTCTCTTACAGTCTCCCAGGCCTTGGAGAAAAGTCCGTTATCAATATACATGTAGAAGGACTTAACCAGAGCTTCAGGTGTCCTCACTCCGGGGTACGGCTCTTTTTTACCCGAAGAGTACACCATGGCGGAGGAGAACACAGGCAGGCCCCCGAAGACCCTTGTCAATAAACCGGCAGCCAGCGCCGCGATCAGCGCCAGCCTAATGACGTTTTTTGAATTCATCCAGGAACACGGCAAAAATGATGATAACACCGGTAATGACCAGCTGCCACATGGTATCCACATTGAGCATGCCGAGGCCGTTCTGGATTATGCCCATGATGAACACCCCGATAAAAGCCCCGAGCAGAGTTCCTACACCGCCGGAGAGGCTCACTCCTCCCAGAACCACCGCAGCCACCACCTGGAATTCGAAACCCGTGCCCGCAAGGTGCTGGGCAGACCCCAGCCGGGAGGAGAGAAGCACGGCGGAAATTGAAGCAAGAAAGGAACACAGTATAAAGGCAGTGAACTTGATCCTTTCCGGATTTATCCCCGCCGACCGGCTTACCTCCGCATTCCCCCCCACTGCATACAGCCTTCTGCCGAAAGTGGTGCGTTTAAGGATAAACATGAACAGCAGCAGCACGGCAAACATGAGTATCGATGAATAGGGGATCAGCTTGAAG
>SPDA01000318.1 GCA_004525155.1 Spirochaetales bacterium | reverse complement strand
ATCCTGGGGAAGAACCTCCGCGAGTACCCTGTCGATTCCTACAGTATGGGCAATGGCCTCGGCGGTCCTCCGGTTATCACCGGTAATCATCGCCACCTGAAGTCCCATGCGGTGAAGGACTTCCACGGCGCGGGCGCTGGATTCTTTCACCACATCCGCAACCGCGACTATGCCTGCGAATTTCCCGTCCTTGCTGACGAACATGGGAGTCTTCCCTTCCCCTGCAAGGCGCTCGGCGGTTTCTCCTCCGTTTCCGATATCGATGGAACGTTCATCCATGAATCTTCTGTTTCCTAAAAGGATCAGCCCGCCGTTCACAATTGCTTCTATTCCGTGTCCCGGAATTGCTGAGAACCCGGCAGCGGCGGGTACCGTAATCTGTTCCCGTTCCGCAGCTTTCACGATAGCTTCGCCCAGGGGGTGTTCCGATCCCTTTTCCGCAGCCGCGGCAAAACCGAGAATCTCGGCCCGTTCAATTCCATCCGCGGGTATCACGTCCGTGACCTCCGGCATTCCTTTTGTAATGGTGCCGGTCTTGTCAAATACTATCGTGTCTATCCTGTGGGCCGTTTCAAGGGCTTCTCCCGATTTAATAAGGACGCCGTGTTCCGCGCCTCTGCCGGTCCCTACCATGATAGCGGTAGGCGTTGCGAGGCCGAGGGCGCAGGGGCAGGCTATAACAAGCACAGCTATAAATATGGTAAGCGAGAAAACCGCGGAGTATCCGGCGATAAGCCAGGCTGCGCCCGACAGAATCGCGATTGCGAATACAATGGGGACAAAATAACCGGAAACGATATCGGCCATTTTGGCGATGGGCGCTTTCGACCCCTGCGCGTCCTCGACAAGTTTTATGATCTGGGAGAGAACCGTGTCCTCGCCGACCTTTGTAACCCGGAAGGTGATTGAGCCGTTTTTGTTGATGCTTGCTCCTATCACTTTATCGCCCGGCTTTTTTTCAACGGGCATACTTTCCCCGGTAAGCATCGATTCGTCCACCGCAGTGACGCCCGTAAGCACCTCTCCGTCTACCGGGATCTTTTCACCCGGCCTTACGAGAATTATGTCTCCCTCTTCCACTTCCTCTATGGGTATTTCCATTTCCCTGCCGTCTTTCAGTATCGAGGCGGTTTTGGGCTTGAGCCCCATGAGTTTTTTGATTGATTCCGAGGTTCTTCCTTTCGATATCGATTCCAGGGTTTTTCCCAGTAAAATGAGGGTTATAATGACACCGGCTGTTTCAAAATAGAGATGCTCCACTGCGCCGAAATCCGACTGAATAATCCTGAAGGTGGAAAAAAAGCTGTAGAGCAATGCGGCGGAAGTTCCCATGGCTATAAGGGAATCCATATTCGGACTTAAGCGGAAGATCGCCATGTAGCCGACGGTATAAAACCGGTATCCCGCGGCAACAATCGGAATTACCAGGCCGATCTGCAGAAGCGCATACCGGAGCGGAAAATTCATGGGCCTGAAGGCTTCCGGAATCGGCAGTCCGAGCATTGCACCCATTGCCACATAGAGCAGAGGCAGCGCGAAAAATGCCGACACCGCGAGTTTTATCTTAAGTACGCGGATTTCTTTTTCCTTCGCGAGCTTGTGCTCATCTACTTTTGCCGAAGCATCCACCGCAAGGGGTGTGTACCCAATCTTCGTAATCGCCTCTTTTATTTCGGATAACCGGACAACGCCGGGGAAATAGACAACAGTCGCCTTCTCCGTCGCGAAGTTGACCGTACCGCTGCTGACTCCTGTCAGTTTTGCCAGGGTTTTTTCGATTCTGCTGGCGCAGGCGGCACAGGTCATCCCGCCGATGGGGATCGTAACGGTTTTGTCCTTTTTCTCTTCAGATGCCTTATACCCCGCCTTTGCCACGGCTGTTTTTATGTCTTCCAGGCTTACAATATCTTCTTCAAAACTGACTGAAAGTTTTTCCGTAGCGAAATTTACCGCTGCTTCCTGAATTCCAGGAAGCTTATGTACCACCCGTTCCGAGGTTTTCGCACATGCGGCGCAGGTCATCCCGCTTATACTCAGAGATGCGGTTTTGATCATTTTTTTTAATTCTCCTTACCTTACCATTTTTCCAATTGTGGTCATCAGTTCTTCAACTACTTCCTGACGTCCTTCATGTATCTGTTCAACAACGCAGCTTTTTATGTGAGCCTCAAGCAGCATCTTTCTTATACCGTTCAGCGCGGATTCCACCGAACGAATCTGATTGAGAACATCGTCGCAATAAAGGTCCTCTTCCACCATCCGTGTAATACCCCGGATCTGCCCCTCCACTTTACGAAGCCTGGAAATCAGGTTACCCTTGGTCTTTTCGGAATGGTGAGCTTTCCGGTGGTTGTGCCCCTCGTGTTCATCCATACCATACCCCCCTACCCTATATTTATACTATATTTTATTTATTTTGTCAACTATTTTCAAGAAGATATTTCATAATAAGATTATCCGGGGCGCCTACAAACCAATACCGCCTCTAAAATCAATTGCGGATACCCTTTCCATGTGGTACTGTTCTGCCGTGAAGAACTTCGGAGAACTTATTGCCCTATCCACAGCCGTATGCTGGACCATTACGGCATTTTCCTTCGAGCTGGCGGCGAAACGGATCGGGAGTCTCTCCCTTAACCTCATAAGGCTGCTGTTCGCTTTTGTCATGTTCATGGTTCTCTCGATGGTCATCCGCGGCATGCCGCTCCCTCTGGATGCGCCGCCTTCCGCCTGGTTCTGGCTTGCTATTTCCGGACTTTTCGGGTTCGTGCTCGGCGATCTCTTCCTTTTTCAGGCCTTTGTCCTTATCGGGGCGAGGGTTTCCATGCTTATCTATTCCTCCGTTCCCCTGATGACGGTACTTCTGGGCAGGTTCATCCTCGATGAACGGCTTTCCTGGCTCAAGTTTCTCGGGATGGGGCTTACAATAATTGGCATATCGCTCGTTGTCATATTCAGGCCGAAGCAGGCTGCTGCTGACAAAACCGCGGTTCCCTCCGCCCTGCCGGCTGCCCCGGCCGCACAGCTCGGCAAAGGGGTCCTGTTCGCTTTTCTGGGGGCCCTCGGCCAGGCCCTCGGCTACGTGCTGGGCAAGTACGGAGCGGGCAGTTTCGATGCCTTCGGTTCTACCCAGATTCGAAGTATGGCGGGAATCGCGGGGTTTGCGGTTATCATCACCATCGCCCGCAGGTGGAAGCATTTCGCCTCCGGCTTCCGCGTCCGCAGGGCCATGATCCAGGTTACGGCAGGTTCGTTCTTCGGACCTTTCCTGGGAGTATCCCTTTCTTTGCTTGCCGTCCAGCACACTTCAACGGGGATAGCCTCCACCATTATCGCCACGGTGCCCGTGCTCATCATTCCGCCGTCGATCATCATTTTCCGGGAAAAGGTATCACTCGTTGAGATACTGGGAGCCGTTGTCTCCATCGCCGGGGTCGGCGTCATGTTCGTCTGATCAGAACAAATCCAGCTGACGATCGCGGTTTTTCGGAGAAGGCCCTTCCTTCCGTTTCGATATCAGGCCTGACGGAATGCGCTCGAGGTACCTGCTTTTCGGCAGCCGGTACTCCCGGCCGAACAAAATCCGTTTTTTGGCGCAGGAGAGAAAAAGATAACTGCGGGCCCTGGTCATGGCCACGTAAAGCAGACGGGCCTCCTCATCATAATCCGTCTCCGCGGCTCCATCCCTCCCGCCGAACAGGTTATAGGGCATAAGCCCGTCTTCCAGCCCCGGCAGAAAGACAGCGTCGAATTCCTTTCCTTTGGCCGCGTGCATGGTGAGCAGGCTGACCGCCTCCGCACCCCTGCCGGGAGCATCGGCAGTCCTGAGGCTTATATCTTCTAGAAATTTCTTGAGACTTCCTGAATCCCTGATATCTGATTTCAGCCACTCGATATGCACGAGGCAATCTTTCGACAGTCCCGCTTCCGTATGCTCTTTAATCCAGCGGGCCAGACTGTCCGCGCTCATGCCGGGAACTCCTTCTCT
>SPDA01000174.1 GCA_004525155.1 Spirochaetales bacterium | reverse complement strand
GACCGGCAGGACAAAACCCTCGGTTACGGATTCGGAACCGCCACCGGAAAAGACAGAGCCGGTGGGCAGCGGGATGGGTTCCCCGCCGGAACCGGAGCGGCCGCGAAAAGGCCTGTTCCGCAAAAACAGGGGCGGCAGGCCGGAGAGCGTAAAAATGGAAACGGCGCCCGCAGGCCTTGCGGGTACTTACCGGGCTGCGGCTTCAGGCGAGGCAGCGGCTGTTGTCAAAAAACTCGATCGGATACTTGAAACCTTTGTCGGGAATATAAGCCGGGACAGCGACCTGGCCAGATTTTCCCGGGGTAAGGCGGTAGTGATGTCGTTTACCCTGAAAGATACGGGTCAGGTATTCTACATGAGTTTTCAGGACGGTAATGTGGATGCCGGACTCGGCGCGTCCCCGGCCGAAGCGAACGTGATGCTCAAGATGAATGCCGAAATCCTCGACGGCCTGTTTACCGGCAGACTGAGCGGTCCGCGTATGGCCATCACCGGAAAGCTGTCCTTCAGCGGCGACACATCCAAGGCCATGACCTTCCAGAGGATACAGAAGGACATTACACGCCTCTACAGCGCTGCCCGGGAGGAGGCCGGCGATCCGGGTGACCTCTCGGCCCTCGGCAAAGAAAAGGCAGGAGCGGGCACACCCGGCGCTGCCGCCCCGCGCGCTCCATCCTCCGTCTTGGCAGAAGCGCCCCAAATCCGGATGGCCGGCACGGGAGACGTGCGCGACGAGATCCTAAAGGTTGCGAACGAACTGTACAGCAGGGGTATCATCACCCCCACAGGCGGCAACGTGAGCGCCCGCTGCGACGACAACCGTGATGAAATCTGGATTACCCCAAGCCAGGTTTTCAAGGGAAATTTACGGGCGGATATGATGGTGCGCATAGATCTCAAAGGTCAGATGGTGGGGGAAAGCGAATATTCCGCCTCCAGCGAGCGAAAACTGCACAGCGCCATCTATGCCGCGAGGCCGGAGGCGGGTTCGGTCATCCATTCCCATGCGCCCCAGGCGACGCTGCTCGGTTTGACCGGCACCCCTTTTCTTCCCATTTCAACGGAAGCCGCCTTCATAGGCGATATTCCGGTGGTCCCCTTCATGATGCCGGGATCCGACGGCTTGAGCGAAGCGGTGGCCAGGGCCATCGGCACCGGCGCGGCGGTAATCCTCCAGAACCACGGCATAGTCGTGGCCGGGTCAAGCGTCCGGCGCGCCGCTGACCTGACCGACATTATCGAGGTCACCGCGGAGAAAATCATGCGCTGCCGTTCCTTAGGCGTCGACCCTCCCGTTCTCCCCGAGGATGTGGTTGCCGCTTTACGGGAAATGGGCGACCTGATGGCCTAGGCGCGGATCCCGGAACGGGGAAAAGATCTGCGGCGCGTATTAAATCAGGGTGCATTATGTAATCTTCCCTGTTGTTTTTTTATTTTTTCCGGGCGTATACTTGATGTGCAATGAAGTCCCGGCATCTTCTGTCCCATTACATACCCCTTGCGGTCCATAATCCCTTTTCCGGGGCGCCGGTACTGTCCGCCGGGGAGACCGGTTCAACCATGGAAGATGCCGAAGCCTGTCTTGAGGGCGCGCCGCTTTCCGGAACCGTCCTGGCCGCGTCGTATCAGACACGGGGCGTAGGCAGGAAGGAGGGCAGGATCTGGCATGCGGAAAAGGGCATGAACCTGCTTTTCACTCTCCTGGTAAACAAGGAAGATATCAATCTTCAGCCCCAGCTGGTGCCCCTTGCAGCGGGGCTGGGCCTAAGCCGTTTTCTGGAAAATGAATACGCTGTTGCGCCCCTCATCAAATGGCCTAACGATGTCCTGATTGACGGGAAAAAAATTGCCGGAATCCTCTGCAGGTTCAATGGCGGATGGTTTTTAGTCGGTATCGGCGTCAATATAAACCAGGCGGCCTTTCCCGCCCGGCTGCAGAATCCCGCAACCTCCCTTTATCTGGAAACCGGTACAATAACGGATCCTGTCTCCCTGCTGCCGCGGCTGCTTCAAAATCTCCGCGAATCCTTGAGCGATGGGGGATGGAGGGAAGAGGTGCAGTCCCGGCTTTTTGGGACCGGAAAGGAGGTGCTGGTGTGCGGGGGCCGCCGGCCGGACGACGGCGTAGCGGGGGATTACCCGGCGGTTATACGGGGCATCGATGAAGAGGGCAGGCTCCTCGTGACTTCCCGGGACAGTGCGGAGCTAATCGCCCTGGCGGGAGGTGAAATCTCGATCGCCCGGCTTAATCCCGGCCTGCACAGGAAGATTACACAGCACATGACAGAGCTTCTGGGCAGCCTGAGAGAATCGTTCGATAAAAGTCCGGGTTTTACTCAAAACCTCGGGGCGGTGTACACAGCCTTGACCCGTTTGCCGGGGCTCTCCCTCCCCGACAGTTTTTCCCTGGGCAGGTATGCCGCCGCGTTCGTGGAAAAGCTGCCGGGTCCGGACCCGAAGGAAATGTCTTTCTTCTCGGATGAACCCCGCAGTTTTAAAACCGGAGGCAGGCTCCTTGACCTCTGGTTCATGGAAATATTCTGGATGATGCGTTTCAGGGCCGGTCCAGGGCCTTGGGTAAAGGAGGAGACTTCCCTCTCCGAAGAGGACCATGCCGCGGTGCTCCGCGGAGCCTTGCGAAGCGGCGTAAAGACAGGGCTGCCTTTCATCCTGCGGCATCCGGATGTATCGTCAGTGTCCGGCTCGTATGCCGCGGACCTTCTGCGGCTCCATATACATGACGGCGGGAGAGAGGAGATTATAAAGGCTCTCAAAGACAGGGTCCCGCCGCGCCCGGGACAGGAAGGCATGCTTCTCTTCCTGCTCCAGGTATCCGCGGAATTGAGGCTTCCGGTTTTCGGGAAAAGCTTGCTTCGCCGCCTTTTGACGGAGCCGGGCGGAGATGGCGGCTTATTTTTTGCCGCGCTTGCCTTTGTCGACCGCCTTGCGATGCGCAATTTTATCCCGCTGCTGGAAGAACAGCTGTTTGGTATCCGCACGGGCGAGGCAAGAAAACTGTTACTTATAAGCGCCCTTGCCGGATTGTACGCTGGAGCTCCCGGCGGGCTGCCGAATTATCTGCCTGCCGTCAGTGAAAAGCTGTCGGCAGGCCTGGACGCCTCCCGGCTCCTCCTGAATCATCTGGAGTGCTGCCTGCGGGGTGGAGGCGGAAACGCGGACAGCGGCCGGGGACTTCGTGTGCTTCAATGTTCCTGCATTGACAGGTCCCGCATGCCTGGAGAGGGTAACAGCGGCGGTATGAATGTATTTATCCTTGCCCTGGGCGATGCGCTCGCCCGGGAACCGGGAATCGGGACCGTCTACACCCTGCAGATGGTAAACCTGGCCGAACCCCTGCATCTGGAAAGTCTGCTTGAGGAACGGACCCCCGGCCATGTCGTCATCGGCGTTCCGGTTTATTTGCCTGAAGGCATCAATCAATTTTCACTGATGAAGCGGCAGTACCATATCGAGCATTGGGCGGAACGTACGCTGTCGCTCTACGGCATAAAGCCGGATCTGTTTCATCTGAGGTATACCCATAATGGTTCGATGGCTCTCATGAATGCGGCAAGGCGGATGAAGGTGCCGGCCGTTTTCACCCTCACTTCGGATCCCCACGTGCAGCTGTCGCAGAAATACGGACAATTCAGCGCTTCCGGCGGGCAGCCGGAGGATCTTTCCTTCGATCTGCACCGGGTGTTTCTTTCCGACCGCATCTTAAGCGGAGCGGACGGCGTAGTGGTCCTTTCCCAGGGCCATGGTTTGGGAAATATTTACAGCTTTTTCCCCCAGTTCGGCCTCGACCCTCAGCTTTCGAAAAAGCCTCTCAAACTTGTTTCTGAAGGGATTGATATGTCTACGGAAGGTCTTCCCGGTTTTTCGAGGGAAGATTTCATGCGTCTCATGTCTTCACAGGATTATGACGGCCCGGGGTTCCCCTTCAGACTGGACCGTGAACATGTCGACCGGCCCTGCATCCTCAATGCGGGGAGGCTCCATCCCGTCAAACAGCAGCACCTGCTGGCGGAGGCCTGGATATCGTCAGGACTGTGGAAAGTCTATAACCTGGTCATCGTCGGAGGCAAAGCTGTCAACCCCGGCAAGGAGGAGCGCGATATCATCGAAAAAATCGCCCTTCTTGCCGCCGGGAACCCTCAGGTCAAGGGACGGTTCGCTGTCCTCGGGGCAATGGAAAACAGGAAACTCAGAAGCCTGGAGCATTGGATAACTGAAAACATCGCCGGGCCGCTGCCGCATGTATACGCCTGCAGCAGTTACAAGGAGGAATTCGGCATTGCCATTCTGGAGGCGATGGAAGCGGGTTTTCTGATGTTCGGACCGGTACGTGGCGGCCTTCCGGGTTATATTACGCACGGTGAAAACGGATTCCTCATGAAAACCGATTCCGCGGAGGATATTGCAGACACCCTGAGCTCAATTCTTCTTTCAGGGACCGGCGATACTCGAAAACTGCGCGAAATCGCACTTCACGGCTCCAGGGAAATACGCGAGCATTACAACATCTCCCGGGTTGTCCGGGATTATTCATCTTTCTACAAGGAAGTGGTTCGCCATGGAATGTAAAAGAATTTTTATCATTGCTCCGCCTTTCTATTCCCATTTCAGTCCCATGATGGCCCTTGCCGTGTGCTTCCGCAGGGCCGGGGCTTCGGTGGTTGTCGGATGTTCCGCATCCTTTTCAGACAGCATTAAGGGAGCGGGGCTGGAATTTGCCGAGCTTGAAATTACCCGCAACGCCAACACCGGAGTGGCCGAAAAAACGGAACAGCCTGCGGAGGAGGCGGAAAGAATAAGGGCTTTTATAGAGGCCACGAAACGAGGCGCCCTGGAAACTCTCCGCTTCCAGAACAGGAACCGTCAGCTGGACATGCTGGCCGATCCGGAAAGAATCCGGGAGGAGATAAACGTGTTTGCCGGCAGGTTCAAGCCTGATTTTTTTGTTGTCGATCAGTTATCATATGCCGTGAGCCTTGCCCTGTATTGTCTGCAGCTGCCTTTTATAACATTTTGTCCGGGCCATCCCACCTACATTCCGCAGGAGGACCAGCTTTTCGGCGTACCCTATGCCTGGCCCCCGGAGTTCGATATAGCCGATATGGAACTGGCTGAACTGCGAAATGAGGCTTCCGGCGTGAGGGACCATTTTACCGCCATGTTCAATGCGATTATACAGGAATACGATAGCAGACTGCCATTAATCAGAGACGCCTTCCGTTTCGCCTCGGAGAGTGCTCAGCTTTTCAATTACCCCGATTTCGGCGGCCTGCACAAGGACCGGGACGGGCCGAAAAAGATATTCCTGGGTTACTGTTTCACGGAGGAGGGGCTCAACCGTTCCTGGCAGGAAATGCTTGCCGCTGCCGGGGAGCGGTACCCAAGGGTGCTTGTCTCCTTTGGAACCTTCCTCTCCGCGAGAGAGGATGTATTGAGGAAAACTGTCGCCGGTATCGCAAACCGCTTTCCGCAAAGCCTTTGTATCGTATCCGCAGGCGCCAGCGCTCCAGCATTGCGGGATCTCGAGAATGACGGAACCATCGTCCGGG
>SPDA01000385.1 GCA_004525155.1 Spirochaetales bacterium | reverse complement strand
GACACCTTCGGGAACTATATTTTCGGGGAGGAAGCTTATGAGCAGGCCCAGACATGAAAGCGCTGCAGGCGCGACCCTTTGGGGTATATTCAACGGACTTAAAAAAAAGAACAGCATCGGTTCCCTGACCTGGGAAGACCGCATCGAAGGAAAAACCTGCCTGGTTACCGGCGCAAGTTCCGGCCTGGGAAAAGCCACTGCCGTGCAGTTCGCCGAACGCGGCGGCAGGGTGATGATGGCCTGCCGTTCAGGCCTGCCCGAGGCGGGGGAGGAGGTAAAGCGCTTAAGCGGCAGCGGTTCCGTTGACATGGCCCATGTGAATCTCGCGGATATAAACAGTATTTACGCTTTCTGCGAAGGCATGCGCAAGAGGCAGGCCAGGTTCGACATCGTGGTATGCAACGCCGGCGTGGTTCCCGCTAAGGCCCGGAAAACGAAGCAGGGCTTCGAGGAGCAGTTCGCGGTCAATTACCTTGCCAATTTTATCCTTGTCACGGAATTGTTGAAAAACGGCTGCATTCAGGCCGACGGCAGCCGGCGATCTGTGCCGAGGATCATCTTTATCTCCTCCGAAACTCACAGAAATCCCCGGGAAATCGATTTTGAAAACCTCGGCGTCTTCAGGGATTACGCCATGAAGGGCAGCGTGGCCGAGTACGGGTACACCAAGCTCCTGCTTTCCGCCTTCGCCTGCGAACTCGATCGGCGGCTAAACCGCAACGGGCAGATCCAGGCGGCGGTACACCATCTCTGTCCCGGCGCGGTCAACACCAATATCGCCAGGGAGGCGCCCGCTCTGGTTCAGCCTTTCATAAAACTGGCCTTCGGTTTGTTTTTCAAAAAACCTCATAAAGCCTGCAGCCCGGTTATCTACCTTGCCTGCTCCCGGGACATTGAGGGAAGGTCCGGCATCTATCTGCACCTGATGGAGGAGAAGCCGGCCGCCCCTGCTGCCCTGGACGCTGAAAGCGGCATGAGGCTGTGGGAAGCGACGGAGGAACTTATCCGGAAGGCTTCCGACGCCGCGGAGCAAAGGGCGCAATAGTAAATGTATTGAATCTTTCCCGAAACGGCAGGGCAGATAAGCGGCGGTCTTCAGGCCGTCCTGTAGATTTCGCGTAAAATGGAAGCATGGTTATTCAGTGTGGCCGCAGCATCGGCGTCGCCGAGCAGAATCTCCCTGGATGCCTTCGCACAGATGGTTATTGCCATCATGAAGGAATCCGGCTTTCCCGGCCGTATGGGCAGGGCATGTTCCATTTGTGCTTTCAGCACCCTGCCGAAACTGTCGTCATATAAAGAATTTCCGTACAGTTCGTCTTTCAGAACCGGAATCATCCCTGCCTGCCGGTAGTACATTTCGTTGACATCCTTGTCCGTAGCAAGGAATTTCACGAATTCCAGCGCGAGCTCCTTGTCGCTGCACTGCCTGAAAACCGAGAGGGTGTGGTTCCATAATATGGAAACGGACTTTCCCGCCGGACCTTTGGGAAGGACGCAGTATCCGATGAGCCCGGGGTCCGCCTTGATCTCCGGATTATACGATTCGATCTGCTTCAGCAGCCAGGGTCCTTCAATAATGAAAGCCATTTTACCCTGAGCAAACAATTCCCTGTTGGCAACAAAGTTGTTGACTATATTTATTTTTCCGCTGTCGATTGTGTTTTTCAGCCATTTGAAGGCTTTTATGTTCGCCTCACTGTTGAAAATTACCTCATCGTCGTCGTTTAACAGCCCTCCGCCGAAAGCATAGAAAAAATTAAACAGGTTGTACAGAAAGAATATTTCGTCGTCGAGAATCGGTATGGAAAACGGAATGACGCTTCCCCTGGATTTTTCATGAATACGTATAAAATTATCGGACAGATCATCGTACGTTTCCGCCTCAAAATTTCCCGAACCGAAAAGTTCAGTTAACAGCCGTTTGTTATAATAAAGTATGTTCGGCGCATTGCTCCAGTTGAATCCGTAAATGTGGTCCCTGTAGGCCAGGGGGGCAACGGTCGAGGGGAACAGTTTATTCATGATTTCATAGGTATACAGGTCATCCAGCGGAAGAAGGGCATCGTAATAGGCGAGGATGGGTGTCCACAGATAAATGAGGGAGGCGATATCCGGCGCCTCTCCCCTGGCTGCAGCGACGATAAGACGGCGTTCCATCTCCAGATAGGGCATCTTGATGTCCTGAATCCGGCAGCCCATTTTTTTAACGGAAAACATGTTTTCTATCCTCTCGATGATGCCGGCTGTAGCCTTCTCCTGGCTGAGCCAGGTGGCGAAGGAAAGCGCTTGATGATGTTTTTTAATAAACGTGCCTTTTCCCGCAACCCGCTCCAGGTATCCTTCTTTGACAAGATCCATTATGGCGGTACGTACTGTTCCCCTGCTTATACCGAATTTGCCGCATAATTCATTTTCAGGCGGTATCATGGCGGAAGTGCCGGTCTGCCTTTTTATTAAATCGAAAATATACTCTTTTACCTGAGTATGCAGGGGTGTCTTTGAGTTTTTATCGACCATGGAAAAATGACTCTTCGCATGGTACATCAGCATATTTTGTCTTCGAAGCCCCATCCGCCCTAGCCCGGAAATTTTCTAAGGGGGTATCGGGCTGGACTTGGTGAGCGGGGCCCGGGGTGAGCCTGCCGTGAGGGCCGTACGGCTTCCGTCCCTTCACGAGCATACCGGTTTTCAACCGTGCGGCAAATTCCGGTGTAAAACTTATCTGCAGGGGACAGCGGTCCGGTTCTTCATAATTGAGGGCTGTACGTATTCTCTCCCGATGGTTCATCCGTTTTTCCTCTTTCCTGAATATGAAAAAAAGGAATCTTTTCAATTAGTATAATAATGTATAGACATTATTATACTAATTTATCTTGCCTGTCAAGAAAAAAATGAATTCCGGGTTATCAGCTGATTACTGCGTTTAAGTTTTTCTTATAGCCGGATGGAGTTTCGTGAAAGTGCTGTTTGAAAATTGTCGAGAAATACTGGCTCGAATTGAATCCGCACTGCAGGGCTATGTCGAGAATTTTTTCGTTGCGGCCATGTCCCAGCAATTCAGCGGCCTTTTCGAGCCGAATTTTATTTAAATACTGCATGGGAGTCATGTTTTTAATTTTTATGCAGTAATGGACAAATCGGGTTATGCCCACTCCGCAGGCTTCCGACATGGTTTCGAGAGTCCAGGGTTCGGAAAGATTATGGCCGATTTCGTTTAAAAATAATTCAACATTCCTGATTGTCGAAGTCAGGGATCTGTTCAGGGGGATTTTTCGATACTGGAACATTTCATAAATCAGCAGAAACAGTTCATTGATATGTATGCCCAGTTTTGAGGGACTTCCGCCTTCAATCACCTGGGCCAGGCTTTTGCCTATGGAGTGAAAACAATGTAAAATATCCGTGCTCGTATGCCACACCGGTTCTTCATTCTTCCGCATCATATGTGTAAGATGCTG
>SPDA01000352.1 GCA_004525155.1 Spirochaetales bacterium | reverse complement strand
CGGCTGTACTGTTCCTGGTGGAGTACGTACCCGTTTCGCCGGGCACGGAGCACCTGGTGCTGACCGGTGAGCAGAAAGCTGAACTGAACCGCCCCGGCCGCTTCGACGGCTGCGGCATTAACGTGGTATGCCTCCCCGGTGACGAAGAACAGTACGGGGGATGCCTTGCGGCAGGCAGGGGGTTCATCCATGTGGCTGATGACGGCCGCCTCGAAGCCTGTCCGTTCGCTCCCTATTCCGATTCCAACGCCGCTTCAGCCGGGCTTGCTGCCGCACTCGAATCCCCGCTCATGCAGGCAATCCGCGCCAGGCATAACGAGCTTACGGAAACGAAAGGCGGCTGCGCCCTGTGGAACAGGAAAGGCTGGGTCACATCGTTAAACGCCTGCGCTTCTGTCAGCGCGCCGGCCGGCAGTTCCGGGGATATATCAGACGGCGAGGACGCGGCCTGAGTGCAAAAAACGGCCGGCGCACCCCGCATCATGCCGGCCAACCCTTCCCAAAGCCTCATACTTAATTTACAATAATCCCCACCAGAAGAAGAGGAGCAGTCATGTCCCAGCCAGTCAATGAATTAACTGTTAAGGAAATAAGTTTCAGCCTCAGTCCCGAAGAACTGAAGGAACATATTCCGGATTTTGAAGACAATCTCATCATCGGTCAGCCGAGAGCGATGAAATCCCTCGAACTTGGTACAGAGCTCAGGGCCAAGGGTTACAACATCTTCGTGACGGGCCAGTCAGGCACGGGTAGGCGGACAGCTGTCCAAAGGGTGCTGGACAAGATAAAACCGGACCCCTCGAGGTTCAGGGACATAGCCTATGTTTACAATTTTCAGAAGCCGGAATCGCCGAAAACCCTGTACTTTCCGCCGGGTAAGGCAAGAGAATTTAGAAAGGACCTGCATCAGCTTATCGAGAAACTCAAAACCTTAGTCCGGAATAAACTGGACAGCGACCAATACAGGAAAAAGCGGGACCACATCGTTACAGCCGTGGAAGAGCAGGAAAACCGGGTACTTGCGGAATTCGAGCAGGCCCTGACAAAAGAAAATTTCCAGATAATCCATGTACAGGAAAACAGCGGCAATGCTGCCGACATAATTCCCGTATTTCACGGCAAGCCTTCCAGTTTCGAAGCCCTTCAGGGCCTGGTGGCCGCCGGCAAGCTGGGTGAAGATAAGTGGCACGATATACGCGAAAGGTACTATCACCACATGGACACCATGAAGAGAGTTTTTTCGGACCTCCGGTCGTCCAGGGACATGATGGAGCAGGAACTCAGCGCGCTTCAGGCTGAAACCGTAAGCCCGGACATCATGCGGGAAGTGCAGATGATTGCGCAAAAATACGAAGACGCAGCGGTTCGCGCCTATTTCAGCGAATTGTCCAGGGACCTGGCAGCAAATCTCTTCATCTTCACCATGGATCAGCCCTTGAAGGACGAGTTCGGGAATCCGAAGCTCATACGCTACGGCGTCAACATAATCCTCGAACACCCGAACGTCCTGGACAAACCGCCAATCATCGTTGAAGCCCACCCGAACTATTCAAACCTTTTCGGCAGCATAGAAACGGTTTTCGAGATGAGCGGGGAAACCCGCACGAGTTTCATGATGATCAGCGCCGGGTCCATCGTGAAGTCTTCCGGCGGATTTATCATACTGAATGCCGAGGACCTTTTCCAGGAGGAGGGTTCCTGGTTTCACTTAAAAAGGGTCCTGCAGACGGGCAGGGTGGAGATTCAGCCCAGTCCGCATCCCATGCGCCTGCCGGGTCCCATACTCAAGCCCGAACCTATCGATATCGATGTTAAGGTCATCATCCTCGGCAATGAACATCTCTATGACTCGCTCTACAACCAGGACCCGGATTTTCAGAAATACTTCAAGGTATCCGCCGAGTTCGATTCCGTCATGCCCAGGACCGACCACGGCATCCGGCAGTACGTCACCTTCATGCGGCGGTTCTGCGAAGAGCAGGGCCTCAAACCCTGTTCCGATACGGGCATATGCGGCGTGATAGGCTACGGCGTGCGGCTCTCGGAACATAAAGACAGGATGAGTACCAGGTTTGCCCAGATCTCGGAACTGCTCCTGGAAGCGGATTACTGGGCCTCGAAACTCGGAAAAGAGGCCATCGACGAGGAGTCGGTGCTGAAGGCCCTGGAGGAAAAATACTACCGCTCCAACATGATAGAAGAGAAGATTGATGAGCTCATACGGGACCGCATTATACTGCTCACCGTGGACGGCATGGAAACAGGGAAAATAAAGGGGCTCGCTGTTATGGACCGGGGTTACTACAGTTTCGGCAGGCCCAGCCTTATAACGGCAAGGACCGCCCCGGGCAACGAGGGAGTAGTGAATATAGAAAGGGAGGTGGGGCTTTCCGAGGAAACCCACGATAAGGGCGTGTATATTATCGAAGGATACCTGAGAAGCAAGTACGCGCTCACCTTTCCACTCTCCGTGTACGCGAGCATCTGTTTCGAGCAGTCCTATTCCGAAATCGAAGGCGATTCAGCAAGTTCCACGGAAATCTATGCCCTCTTAAGTTCCGTCACCGGCTTGCCCCTGCGGCAGGACCTGGCGGTTACCGGAAGCGTAAACCAGATGGGAGAGATACAGCCTGTGGGCGGCATTACGGAAAAAGTCGAGGGCTTCTACCGGACCTGTAAACTGCTGGGCCTTACCGGCAGCCAGGGGGTCATCATACCGCGGCAGAATGTTCCGCATCTCATGGTTTCGAAGGAGGTCGCGGACGCGGTCTCCGCCGGACAATTCCACGTATACGCCGTATCCAATATTGACCAGGGCATGGAAATTCTTTCGGGCCTGGAAGCGGGAGAACGGAACAGGAAAGGAGATTTCCCCGACAATACCTTCAATCACCTGGTGGAGAAAAACCTCAAAAGCCTGGCGGACAAGGTCAAGGCGTACAGCGGGAACTAAACCAGGTTCTCCAGTATCAGCCCGAAAAACCCGCCTTCTTCCGAAATATAGTGCCAGCCCAGGTGGGCCTTGCATGCCGCGCAGAGGGCATAGCACCAGAGGTATCCCGGAAACCATGAATGTTCCGACGTGTAGCTGCCGATGGTTCCGCAGCCCGGGGCGCGCCTGTAACAGCCGATTCTGTACACGTACCCGAAAGGATTCGTAAACACATGCTCCGCCGTACCCCGGATGCTGAGGTTTTCTTTTTTACTGGTAACAGTGTTTCCGCAGAAGGCGCATCGTACCGCCTCCTCGTCCTCGATCAGCGCTTCCGGGGCGTCCTGGGACTCGGAATCCTGCCTGTACCGCAGAAAAGGAATCATAGGTGTAAGTATACAATAAAAACAGCATCTGTTGAGCAGTCAAAATCTGCGCATCCGGGGGCTTCCGTAATCATAAAAGTCGCCTAAAAATTTCCTGTACCCCTCCAGCGTAAACCAGCCTCCGGTCCCGTACTCATCCCCGGCCTTTTCAATGTGAAACTCCTGGGCCGGCATATAGCTGAAACCGACCAGGAAGAGTTCTTGCCCCGCGCCGTTTTCGCAGGCATCGACTATCATGGAGACATGCCCAATGCCGCCGGTCTCATTCTGAACAAACATGTCGCCGGGCCTTTCTTCCCCCGTCTTCACCGGTGTACAGCCCTTGAGAAGAGAAAAGGAGTT
>SPDA01000170.1 GCA_004525155.1 Spirochaetales bacterium | reverse complement strand
TGAATACTGTGGTCAGTGGCGAGGATGTACCCGCCGCCGGGCGCCGCGGTCTTAAGGCATTCGATTGCTTCCTGTTTCACGTCTTCCGGCGTACCGAAAACCATGGTGGTCTTGTTGTTTATGTTGCCCACCGGGCAGAGCCTCCCCCCGTATTTCCCCTTGACAATACCGAGATCCATCGAGGCCCCCCGTTCCACAGGGTGGTAGCCATTTATTCCTGTGCCTACCAGATCGTCCAGAACAGCCCAGAGGTTGCCGTCGTTGTGCATGAGCACCGGGAAACCGAGCGCCTTTATACCCTGCACCATTTTCCGGAAAGGGGGCATGAAAAATTCCCGCAGATGAGCGGGCGACATGAGCAGAGCGTTCGTCCCGCCCCAGTCATCCGCGACGCAGATGGCGTCTACCCCGCCCCTGTCCTTGATAAGCTGAACCGTTTTAAGTGTCCAGTCTACAAAGGTTTCGTTCACTTCATGGAGGAGCGAGGGATCGTCATATATCAGCAGGGAAAGGGTAGCCAAATCGAAAAAATACCAGTACGCCATGGTGAACGGGCCGAGTACCGCGCAGATGATGGCAAGGTCTCCGGTGTTGGCCTTTATTGCATCGTTCACCATGTTTAACCTGTGCGCCGCGTCCGGTTTCGGCATGATGTATTTTTCCCAATCCTTTCTTCCCTTGAGCGCGACTTCCGTCTGTACCATAACGGGCCAGCCGTTTTTTACATATTTGACTCCCCATTCATCGTAGTAGGTTTCCCCTTCCCTGTGCGGCTCCTCTTCGAAGCCGGGGTAACCGTTGATAAACATATACACGCCGTCCAGTCCAATCTCGGTTGCAAGTTTCGTCTGCACCGAGCCGTCGTAGAGGTCCGTGGTATACCCGTAGATTTCCTTCATAAACCTGCGGCTGAAAAGAAAGTCGAGCACCGGCACCCTGTCCGGAACCCTGAAATTCAGTGCGGATACAATCCTTTCCCTCGATGTCATGGTTGCCTCCTAATAATTTCCATATTCGTCCACAAGATCAGCCACCCGTCTCACCCTTCCCGCAAGACCGTCCGGCGGCACCTGGTCCGCCACGCCGAGCACATACCTCGGTTCCCCTCGCATTACGGAGAGAATCTCCCTGACAAATCTGTCGAATTCGCCGTCCGTCACTTTTTCGGTGAAATAAATACCGGGTATGCCGCCCCAGAGAATCGTCTCACTTCCCTTCATATAGGAAGCCCAATCGCCCACTGCCAGGTCTCCCACCGGCGCAGGGGTACAGGCTTCGATAAACGACAGGCCGATGCCGCATTCTTCGCGCAGGAGTCCTTTCAGTGTCCCGTCCATGTGTATGCATGAAAACTTACCCGCCGCCTGTATCATGTCCGACCATTCGGTCTGGCAATCCTTCATATAACGATCGAAATATTTCGGGCCTACCATTTCCGCAGAGAGGTTTTCCGGGGTCATGACAATTTCCGACGGGCTTGCGGCGGCGATGGCCGCGGCCTCGGTGAATTTTTTCCTCATGAGGCCTATTGTTTCCGCAAAGGCCTCCGGCGCTGATGAGGAAATATAGGCGATTGTCATGATGCCGGCGTCCAGGGCGAGCAGGTGCATGAACGGAGACCGCGGGGTGTAGACGAGCACGACGCCCATCTCTCCTACCTGTTTCCTTCGAAGCAGAGCAAAATCATAATCCGGCTCGTAGCGGGTATTCTCGATCATGAAATTGTAGGCGGGCAGATCTTCCTCGGATTTGAGAAGATATTCCTCGTGTCCTTCGGAGTAGGATATATCGAGGTAACGCCAGCACTCCCGCAGTGTGCCTTCCGGGGTCGTAATCTCCCGGTAGCGCTTCCTGCCTTCGTTCCAGGTCCTCACATCGCAGTTTTCAATTATTTCTTTGAAAGGAAAGTAACCCTGCAGATAGAAGCCGCAGCGGAGGTCGCGGTGCCATTGAAGGTATGCGTCGCTCCGCTTGAAATCTTCCGGCTTTTCCCCTCGGGTGATGAGGGAAGTTGCCCAGTAATCGAGATCGCCGAACCAGGGCACCTGGTCGGCCTTTTTCCTGTTCAGTACAGTGAGCACCCGTTCTCTCGGAGTCATTCAGGACCCTCCCGGCTTCTGCTGTTTTCTAAACAAATATGCCGGCGTTGCGCAACCGGTTGTATAATTATAAATCCGCTTTTTTCATTTGTCAAGCATAAAATTTGTAATTTGAATCGGTTTTTTAGGCATATTCTGACTAAGTTACTTCTTTATTGGGATAATAATAATTTTTATTATTAGGAAAGCCATAATCTATGCAACCGATTGCGCATAAAACGGGAGCATTGATGTCATTTGATATAGCGTGAAACAACATCCTTCCGCCGCCGCTTGCGGTACACCAGGAAGGTGACAAAAAAAATGACGGAAAATGCGGCCATTACTATGGCGCCGTTAAACCGCTGCAACATGTACAGCACATAGGTCCCCACGCCGGAGAAAAAAGCCAGCATGAAGAGAAGTCCCCTGGAAATGGCCTGCTTGAGCCCGTCCATCCGGCTGTCTATTTCCTCGATTGTATGACTCAAATCCACCTCTCTCCTCTGAATGCGGTCCACAAAGGAGTTGATACGCGGCGGCAGGGACACGATATCCTGTATAAACTGCCTGAGGTTTGTGAAAGCATGGCTTAAGGACTTGGTGAATCCGTCGGTGGCGATACGGATTATGTGGGGCTTCAGTTCCTTGTAAATATTATACTCGGGGTTGAGCATGGTGATGATACCCGCCAGGACCCCCACGGTCTTGATGATAAAGGCCCATTCACAGGGAAGATTGAAAGGCTGGGTATAGATAATCTCCGCCAGTTCCTTGATGACAGGTTTGATGTCGACCGACTCCAGCGCGCCCTTGTCAAAGGTAATGGAGTAATTCGTGTACTCCATGACATATTCCACCAGGCCCAGGAAACGTTCGGCATCGATGTTTTTTCTTAGGAAGCCCAGGTTTTTGAGCTGCTGCAACACCTTCCGCGCATCCCGCCGGAAAAACCCCAGGAGCAATTCCCTGATGCCGGTGCTCATAACCTCCGTTATTTCGCCGGACATACCGAAGTCTATAAGGGCCAGGTTGCTGTTTTCCTGTACGAGAATGTTCCCGGGATGGGGATCGAAATGGACAAGGCGGAAACTGATAAACTGTTCTATGTAGAGTTCCGTGAGTCTGGCGGCGATAACAGCGGGATCATTGTTTCTCTCTTTCCAGTCTTCCATTTCCGAGATCTTGTCGCCATGGACAAATTCCATGACCAGGACGCGCCTCGTGCAGAGACCGTCGTAGATGAGGGGAACGGTCAGGTAGTCAAAACGGGAAAGGTTCTTTTTAAACCGTTTGGCCACATCCGCTTCCCGTAAAAAATTAAGCTCGTCTCCGGTAACACGGATAAACTCTTCCAGCAGGGTTATAAGATCGAGCCTGCCCATGAAAATTCTGAAATGCGATATAAGGGTGAACACGAAAAAAAGAATGGCGAAGTCCTGGTCGAAAGCCTCCTCCGTCCCCGGTTTCATAATCTTGATAATTATTTCCTCTCCCTCCGGAAGCCCGGCCCGGTGCACCTGGCCGATGGATGCGGAAGCGATTGGTTCGGGGTCAATCCAGGCAAAGGGAAAGGGCCTGCCGGCGTATTCCTCCTCCAAAACAGGCTCGAGGGAAGCATAATCAACCGGCGGCACGCTGTCCTGGAGCCTGGAGAGTATGTCAATATAAGGTTTGGGGAACATGTCCCTGCGGGTCGAGAAAAACTGGCAGAGCTTGATGAGTGCGCCGCCTATGGAAATTGCCAGGTTGAACAGTTCCTGCGCGCGCCTGGTGTTCCTCGTTTCCATCTTCTCTGAGGCATATTGAAAGCCGCGCCTTCTGGTAAGGGTATATTCTTTTTTCAGGTCAAGAACGATGAGGAAGAAAACCCTTGCTACCCTGAAAAATCTCCGGCCGGGCCTTGCTCTGTTTCTTTTTCGGGGTGTCAGCTGTTATGGTTCCTTTTTTCCCATGCTTTCGAGTTTGGCGTCTATGGCCTTTACCAGGTCCCGCAGTTCCTTAATCTCTTCCTTGGTCGCCATGCCGAGGCCGGACACGAAATCGTTCAGGCGATCTTTCACCTTCCCGAACTGCCCGCCGTATTTTGTCTTTATGTCTTCCTTCGCGGTATTCACTTTCTCATCGAATTCCTTGAACCGTTCTTCTCTTTTAGCCTTGAATTCCGCGGCTTTCTTTTCTATTTCCTCGCCGGCGGAAAATATCAGAACGCCGAGTTCCTTAAGCAGACTGCTCATATGCGCCTCCTTGGTAAATAATGTCCCATGCCAAGGAGAAATTCAAGGGTTAGGCGACGACGGCTATTCCTCGAGTTTCCGGCGTCTTACAGACTCTCCGCCTCTTCCTTCGCAATCCTGCACCAGTCGGTAGCGTTACGCGGATTTTTTCCCAGAGTATGATTGTCCTTCATGATATACTCCACACGGCAGCCTTTTGTCGTCCGGAGATCTGACCGTATCTGTTTTCGAACTTCATCCTCATTCATATGTGGTACAGCAAGTGACGCCGGCGAGGGTTTCAGGGACATAACGTAGGAGGTCCCCAGCATTGCGGCCATTTTTTTTCTGTCCGTCCAGGGAGAGGCGGAAATCCTGCGGAGGCGCGGAAATTTTTTTACAACGTGCCAGCGAGGGTCTATCGGTTCACAGCAGCCGTAGCAGTTGAGTCCGAACCTTTCGAGAATCGGTTTCTGATAGGGAAAAATGAACTCCTCAAACATCTCCGGCGAAACCCCCACCGTTTCCTGACTCTCCGAGAAGCCCCACATGTCCATGGTCCGCACCTTCTCCGGATCGAAATCCTTCTGCGGGAGCTGTTTTGTCCATCCGAAGCCGCCGGAACCGACGTAGGTGCCCTCCGTGTTAAGCGCCAGCAGGGAATGCTCCTGCAGAAAATCGAGCTTTTTCAGGGTACCGTCTCTAAGGAAGGCCATGAGTCTGTGTACCATGTCCGGCTTGTCATACATGTCCAGCATGAAGTTGTTCAGCCCCCTGAGCCTGATGAATTCCCAGGTCATGCCCAGGGTCCACCACCAGATCCCCCGGAGCCGTACGGTAAGCAGACCGTCGAAAAGCTCATGTGCCGTATTGAGAACCCTCTCTGTACCATCGTAGTCAACCTGAATCTCGGGAAACTTCAATTTCGGGAAATCCCTGTCATAATCCCCGATAGGGGCGACCCACGTATAGGAGCCGCCGTCCCCGCCGCCTATTCTCTCGTCCTGCAGCCCCCAGCCCGTATCCTCATAGCTGTAGGGCACGTTGAAAAAAGGTTCGATGACCCGGTCGTCCCGCATGCCTTCCGCCCAGAATATTTCCTTCCTGAGCGCCATTTCCCAGACCCGGAACAGGGGCTTTTCGCAGAGAATCATGTCCTGTGTAATTATCTCATTCCACCCATTCTCCGGATCACAGAAAATGATGGGCCGGGTTTCCTCAAGATCGTTCAGCCGGTACCAGAGCTTTTTCTTTTCAGCTTCCGCCGGAAGCGCGGCAAGCTCCGCGGTTTTTTTTGCCAGTGAGCGCAATATTTCTTTTTCA
>SPDA01000101.1 GCA_004525155.1 Spirochaetales bacterium | reverse complement strand
TTTCTCCCATTTCCAACCATGATTCGGAACATCAAATGTCAGCGGTCCGGGACGAAGATAAAAATATAACAATTCAGTAAGTTTGAAGGGAACACCATGCGATTTATCAGAGAGGACCAATACCTGACCGGTGTGGCCGTACCGGTATCCGCCCTGCACAGCAGTGAAAGCTGCGGTATCGGCGAATTTTCAGATCTTGTACCTTTCAGCACGTGGTGCGCGCAGGCGGGCCTCGCCGTGCTCCAGATTCTGCCGGTCAACGATACAGGGTTTGAGTCATCCCCCTATTCCGCATTGAGCGCCTTCGCGCTTCATCCCGTATATATCCGGCTTCAGTCTCTCCCCTGCGCGGACCTGGCGGTAAAAGAAATAAGGGAAATGAAAAAAGAGTCAGCCGACTCCCCGCGGGTTAATTTTTATGAGACAGTCAGAAAAAAAACAGCCCTGCTAAAAAGAATTTTTGCCGAAGCCATAAAAGACAGGCAGGAAAGGGACAAGGTTCTTGCGTGGGCCGGTGAAAACGGCTGGGTTATAACGTATGCGGTTTATTCCCTGCTTAAGGAAAAAAACGGCTTCGCTTCCTGGAAGGAATGGAAATCGATGACCTCACCTCAGGAAGGGGAAATTGATCAGTACTGGATTAAACATCAGGGGGAGGTGCTGTATTATGCCTGGGTACAGTACCATCTCGAGGAACAGTTTACACAGGCCGTAAAAACCATGGAGAAGGCCGGTGTTGCCCTTAAAGGAGACATTCCCATTCTGATGAATGAGGACAGCGCCGATGTGTGGTCCAGACGGCAGCTGTTCAGGCAGGAGTTCCGCGCGGGCGCTCCGCCGGATTTTTATACAGACCACGGTCAGAACTGGGGCTTTCCCGTATACGCCTGGGAAGCACACAAGGCGGACGGTTACGCCTGGTGGAAGAGCCGGCTCAAACAGGCGGACAAATTCTACCACGCCTACCGTATCGACCACGTGCTCGGTTTTTTCCGCATCTGGGCCACCCCGGAAAATGAAGAATCGGCCAGCATGGGGCATTACATTCCCTATTCCTGCGTCACAAAAAGTGAACTCGAAAAGGGCGGCTTTTCCGAGCCAAGAATTACCTGGATGTCCAAACCTCATATTTACACATACGAAATAAAGAAGAAACTCGGCAGTTCGTGGGAGGAGGTGCTGCCGCATCTCGAGAGGATAGGCATAGAGGAATTGTTTCTCATGAAGCAAGACCTGCGCGGCAGCCGTGACATCAGGGCCCTGGGGCTTTCCAAACCGGCCGAGGACGGCATGCTCGAATGGAACAGGAATCTGCTTTTTATCCCCCTAAAAAAGGATTCATTTTCCCCGGCCTGGCATCTGCGCCGTTCCCGGGCGTATGAATCCCTGAATCATGAAGAAAAGGAAAGACTGGAAAGGATTCTTAAAACCCATGAAACAAAGTCAGAGCAGGAATGGGAAAAACTCGGAGAAAACCTTCTGCGTATTTTGAAAGAAACCACAGAGATGTTTGTCTGTGCCGAAGATCTCGGTGTGGTGCCGGCCTGCGTGCCTGTTGTACTCGAAAAACTCCGGATTCTCGGCCTGAAGATCTGTTACTGGGCAAAGGATTATAAACAGCCGGGAGAACCCTATATTCCGGTTACGGCCTATCCGTACCAGACGGTCTGCACCCTGTCGGTTCATGACACCGGCCCTTTCCGGGAATGGTGGCAGAACGCGAAGCAGGAGGACAGGATCGATTTCTGCAGGAATTCACTGATGATGAACAGGATTCCGGAGGATCCCTCCTATACGAAAAAAACCGCGGAGAGCATTCTGCGCGCCGTGCTGAAAACGAGCTCCAGGCTCTGTATCCTGCAGATCCAGGATTTCCTGGCGCTGAAGTCCGAGCTCCGGCCGGAAAACCCGGAGGAAGAGCGCATAAACACACCGGGGACAGTTAATGAAACCAACTGGTCCTATAAAATGAAACCCTCGACAGATGCCCTGGCCGCGGACAAAGGCCTTGCGGAAAGAATATGTAATCTGATAGTCTCTAGCCGGCCGGAGAAAAACTAATCACACTATGAATATCATCAAATACGTTCTTGCGGCCCTGTTAATAGGCGTCGTTACCATCAATCTTACTCAGCGCAGGCATCTTACGCATGGAGAGAGCAAACGGTTTGCAACCTTGTACGCCGCCGGGCTTATGCTGCTCCTGTACCTGGGCGCCATTCTGATTGACCGGGCCGGCGTTTCCCCCTTTCTACTGCTGCTTCTTGCAGCCGCCGACGCAGTGATAATCTTCTGGCAGCGGAAACACTTCCCCTTTACCCTCTACTGCGTGTCCTGCAGGAGCCGGCTTTCTTTCAAACGGATACTTTATTTCGATTCCAATCTCTGTGAGCCCTGTGATGAATCTGAAAAAACCTGAAATACCCGGGACCGTGGATGAGGTAGACTGGTCGAGCTGGCAGCCCACGGAGCGGGCCGTACTCTGCTATCTTACGTCTGACGATCACCTCCTGCTCATCCATAAAAAAACGGGTCTGGGCGCGGGCAAGGTAAACGCCCCGGGGGGCAGGATAGACCCGGGAGAAACCCCGCTGGAAGCCGCAGTCCGGGAAACCGAGGAGGAGACAGGCATCATCCCCCTGGATCCGGTGCAGAGGGCGGAAGTATCGTTTATCTTTACCAACGGCTACTCCCTGAAAGGCGAGATTTTCTTCGCCCGGAACTACGGCGGAACCATGCTCAAGGAAACGAAAGAAGCGATTCCCTTCTGGTGCCCGGTCAACGAAATTCCCTATGCAGACATGTGGGAAGACGATATTCACTGGCTGCCACTCGCGCTTGGAGGGCAGTATGTCCGCGGTTTTTTCATCTTTGACGAAGATAAAATGCTCAGTCACCGTATTGTTTCACCATGAGAACAGAAAACGGATCACGGAAAAAGGCAGGATCTTCCTTTTCCCTTTTTGATTTTCCGCGGTACCAGGCCCTGGCCAGGGCGCTGCTCGGAGGCATAGGAAAAACCGCCATGGTCCTGCCGGCGTCCTTCCTCGTGGCCTTAGGCCTCGGCATGACATCCCTGGGTATGATTTTTTACCTGCGGGATTCATTCCATGCCTCCGCCGCCGTTATCGGGTCCCTGTACGCGACCTGGAATATCTGTTATTTCAGCGGCTGTATTTTCCTGCGTCCCTTAAGCCGCCTCCTTCTTCCGCGTTATTCCATGCTCATAGCCTCGGCTGTCATGGGGCTCGCAATGTTTTCCCTGATACGGATAGGGACCCTGGCTTCCTCTTTTGCCTTCTACGGCATCTACGGCCTGGCTACGGCCTTTTTTTTCCCGCCCCTCATGAGCTGGATTTCCGCCGGCATCGAGGGCAGGGAACTAAACAAGGTCATGGGCAGGTTCAATTTTTCCTGGAGCGCCGGCGGTATAGTCAGTCCTTATATTGCCGGTTTTCTGGTCCACAAAAATCCGGCTTATCCGATCTACGGCAGCATGTCCCTTCTTTTCATGGCCAGCTTCATCATTCTTACCGCCTCACTTTTTATAACCAGAATTAAAAACGATGCCCACATCGAAAAAAAAGCCGGTACAGCGGAAGGAGAAATAATAAAAGGCACGATTCTCCGTTTTCCGTCCTGGGGAGGCATTTTTTTCTGTTATCTGGCCGCGGGGATGCTGACGTCAATATTCCCCCTGCACGCCCGGGATAACCTGAAAATATCCGAAATTACCGTCGGTCTTTTATTCACCGTCCGGGCCTGCGCCATGGCCGGCGGCTTTATTCTGATGTCCAGAACCGAAAAATGGCATTTCAACAGGACCTTTCTGCTCTTAAGCCAGGTCATGGTTCTTGTTTTCCTGGTCGCCATAATGTTTACGTCCAGGGTATCTCTGCTGTTTCTCCTCATGGTGATGTGGGGCGTCATAACCTCCGCCAATTATTCCGCCGCTCTTTTTCACGGGGCTGCCGGGGCAACGGAACGGCTTAAACGCATGGCCCTTCATGAAGCGATTCTGACGGCCGGTTCCATGGCCGGATCCCTTATCGGGGGTGCCGTGTTTCAGCGGTTTTCCATGCAGACGGCTTTTGGAACAGCGGCTGTTCTTCAGTGCGCGCTGATTATTTTCAGCGCCGTGTTTATGGCGGTAAAAAAGCATGAAAAACCGGCTGTTTAAACTATCCGGCATTTGCATAATTGTCGCTGTTCTGGCTGCGGTATTCTCCTTAAGCGGCTGTTACGTCATCAAACAGGGCCTGCGCCTGGTGGGAAACGCAAGTTCCGCCAGGCCGGTGGAGGAACTGCTTAACAACCCCGGCCTGGACGCGGACCGCAGAAAACTCTTTGAGTTAAGTCTCAGGGTCAAGAGGTTCTCCGAACAGCGCCTGGGCCTTTCCTCAGACAGGAACTTTACCGCTTTTGTGGACCTCGGCAGGGACTGGGTCGCGGAAGTGGTGTCCGCCTGCAAGGAAGACAGCTTTGAGGATTACTTCTGGAAGTATCCCTTTTTCGGCGCCATGCCCTACAAAGGATTCTTTTACACGGAGGACGCAGTCCGCGAGGCGGAACGGGTGGAAAGCCTGGGATACGATTACATCATCAGAAAGGTGGATGCCTTCTCGACCCTCGGTTACTTCCGGGATCCACTCTACAATTTCATGATCGCCTATCCGCCTTACGAGCTTGCCAACCTCATCATCCACGAACAGACCCACGCCACCGTCTTCGTGAAAAACAATTCCCAGTTCAACGAGGAGCTTGCGACCTTTGTCGGCAACGAAGGGGCCCTGCTCTTTCTCCGGGAAGTGCTTAAGGACGAGGATTATTACAGCAGGGTTGTGGAGCCCTACAACAGGGACTTCAACACCTTCCTCTCCCTCATGCGGGAGCTGTATGCCGAGCTTGACGGCATATATAAATCGAACGCCCCGCGGGAGGAGAAGCTGGCAGGCAAGCATACGGCCATGGATGCTTTCCGGAAACGGGTCGGCCTCCATTACGGTGAATATTTTGAAACCGACAGTTTCACCTTTCTCGTAACCGACCCCATCAACAACGCCTACATAAGCATGTGGATGCAGTACACGGAGGACCTGTCGCTTTATTATGAGCTGTACGATAACTTCGGGCGGGACCTGCCGGCCTTCATCGGTGCGGTAAAACCGCTTGACGGGTATAAGGGTAATCCGAAGGAGTACGTACGGGGGCTCGTCGAGGGGGAATAACTGCGCATTTAAGCAGGACTGTTTATCACTTGTTCGCCGGATGAACAAGCCGGAAACCTATCCTCGATCCGAAATCAAATTGCACTACACCTGCCCGTCTAGTAACACGCGCCTGAGAAGGCGTATCGCCGTAGGAACCGCCGCGAACCACTCTATTCTTGAAGCGGTATTCGACATTCAGGTCCTCTGGACCGGCGGGATTTGTTGTTCCGCTTTTCGCGTAATATTCCGCATCGTACCAGTCCCCGGTGAACTCCCAGACATTACCGGTCATATCGTATAAACCGAGGGCGTTTGGTTTTTTACTCCCCACCGGATCAATGCCGTCTATCCCGATATCCTGACGGCTGCCGGTACCGAGGAGTATCGAATATCCGGGCAGCAGAGCTTCGTTCGATGTTCCCGCCCACTTTTCGCGCCTGCCGCCGCTGCGTGCGGCATATTCCCATTCCGCTTCGGTGGGAAGACGGAAGCTCTTCCCCGTTATTTCATTAAGCTTTTCAATAAACTCCTGTACATCGAGCCATCCCATACTGGTTATAGGATACATGCCGACGGAGCCTTCCATACTTTTATAGGTAGAGTAGTCCTGCAGCCCCCCCATGATGAACATCCATTGGCGTTTGGTCACTTCGAATTTCGATATATAAAAGTCGTCTACAAAGACCCTGTGAACAGGCTTTTCATCGGCGTTCCCGTCTCCGAAAACATCACCCATGTCAAACCATCCGCCTTTTACAAGAACAAAATCCTCCAGATGGTTTCCGGATGTCAGCGACGTGCTCAGGTCCACATCCGAAAGCCTTTCTACAGACAGATTGAGAGCCTCCTGGAGCAGTTCCTCGGCAGTCGTATTTTTAAAATTACGTTTTGCGTATTCCAGGGGCGTGCCGGATTTACTTTTTACCGCCGGATCGGCCCCCCTGCTTAAAAGTACCCGGATAACCTCAGTTCTGCCTGCCGAGGCCGCGGAGTGAAGAGGTGTCTCTAGGATCCTGTTTTTTGATTCCAGATTCAACCCGTAATCGAGAAACATGTTCACCAGTTCGACCGATCCCGACGACGCCGCCCAATGAAGAAGGGTCATATTGTAACTGCTCTGAGTATGGATATCCGCGCCGTTTGTGATAAGATATCGCGCCGTTTCCGCTCTGCCCTGGCGTACGGCAAAAGACAGCGGCGTCTGGTCTCCATTATCCTTCGAATCGATAACAGCGCCTTTTGAGAGGAGCAGTTTTACCGCTTCCAGCCGGCCGAAATACGCGGCCTGATGAAGGGGAGTACTGCCGCCTGTGTCCGCCGCGTTAACGTCGGCACCCGCATCCAAAAGTCGGGTTATGGTCTGCAGCTCGCCTCTCGCGGCAGCTT
>SPDA01000594.1 GCA_004525155.1 Spirochaetales bacterium | reverse complement strand
TAACCGAATCGATCCGCATCCACGGGGAACCTTCCGTCCGCATAAAGGCGAAAATAGGGGCAGCCGACGGGCTCATTTTCATCGACGCCTTCTGGGGGAGCCACACGAAGCTGTACGGTTTTGTGCCGGATATTTCCGCAGCCGCAGGGTCCGGAGATCCTGCCATGGTGGAAGCCTTTTCCCCTGTTACAGGCGGAAGCCTCATGGCTGACTGGAACTGTACCGAAAAAGGCTGTCCGTCCCGCAGGGCGATTCTCTTCCGGCTGCCGGGGGAGGGGAACCTTATCCGCGTCTGCGCAAGGCTCGGCTGCCCGGGCCATTACATACACATACAGGAACTTAAGGAAAGGATTTCCGAGGAAGTCTCAAACATCAATTATTTCGGCGAAGGCGAAGATGAGATATTCGAGGGTATTTGATGGATGACAATCATGCCGAAATTGCGCAGCAGCTCTGCAAGGGCTGCAGGCTCTGTATCGAATTCTGCCCTAGACAATGCCTGGGGCTCGGATCCGAAATCAACAATCTCGGCTACCAGTACGCAAGGTTTGTAAATCCGCAGTGTACGGCCTGCGGGTTCTGTTACTACATCTGTCCTGAACCGGGGGCGGTAAAGGTGTTCAAGGCCGATGCCCATGCATCTGCGGGAGCGTAAAAATGGCCGTAAAACTTCTCAAAGGCAACGAGGCCGTGGTGTACGGCGCGCTTTTAGGCGGGGCCACGCATTTTTTCGGGTATCCCATAACGCCTGCAAGCGAGATCGCGCATACAGCGGCCCAGCTATTTCCCCGGCTCGGCCGAGTTTTTCTGCAGGCTGAATCCGAAACCGCAGCCATAAACATGCTCTACGGCGCGGCCTCCGCCGGGGCGAGAACCATGACAGCCTCCTCGGGGCCGGGCATATCCCTCATGAACGAAGGCCTGTCCTACATTGCCGGCGCCGAACTGCCCTGCCTCGTTGTGGATATTCAGCGCGCCGGACCGGGACTCGGCAACATCTGGCCCGAGCAGTCGGATTATAACATGACAGTCAAGGGCGGAGGTCACGGCAATTATCATAATATCGTCTATGCCCCTGCCTCCGGCCAGGAAATGTACGAATTCGCCTACAGGGCTTTCCTGCCCGCTGAAAAATACCGCGCCTGCGTGGTCCTTCTCTCGGATGCCTACATCGGCCAGATGATGGAACCTGTACGGTTTGAAGAGGAGCCCCTTTCCGCCGGACGGAACGGCTGGGCCGTGTACGGGGACGCAGGGAGCAGGGGAAACCTGATTACCTCAATTTTCATGAGCGCGGTCCTTCAGGGGGCGCACAACGAAAACCTTCAGGAGAAATACCGGCTGATGGCCACGGAGCTCCCTGAGTGGGAGGAACTTTACACTGAAGACGCGGACACCATAATAGCGGCCTTCGGCATAACCTCCCGCATCTGCAGAAGCGCGGTCCTTACACTCCGGCAAAAGGGTTACAAGACTGGGCTCTACAGACCGAAAACGCTTTTCCCCTTTCCCTCGGCGAGGCTTTCCTCGCTCATGGATACTGCCGAGAACATCATTACCGCGGAACTGAACAACGGACACATGGCGCAGGATGTGGAAAATATTTCCTCCGGAAGAAACAGGACACTCCGGTATAACTGGTACGGCGGCCTAGTTCCTTCGGAAGCCGAAATCGAGAAACGCATAATGAGGGACATTTATGCTTAAGCATGATAAACCGGGCGCCTTTTACGACACCTTCGAGCGCAAGGGTCCGGGAGACAGGGTCCCCCATTACTGCCCCGGCTGCGGCCACGGCAACATGCACAAGCTCATAGCCGAGGCTGTTTCGGAACTCGGCATTCAGGACAGGACGGTATTCCTTTCTCCCGTGGGCTGCAGCGCTTTTGCCTATTACTATTTCGATACGGGAAACGTGGCCTGTTCCCACGGCAGGGCGCCGGCCGTCGGGACCGGTATTTCCCGCACTCTGGACAACACCGTAGTCATCTCCTACCAGGGCGACGGGGACCTGGCAGGTATCGGCATGGCGGAGATAATGCACGCCGCCAACCGGGGCGAGCACTTGGCAGTGTTCTTTATCAACAATGCCATTTACGGCATGACAGGGGGGCAGACCGCGCCCACCACACTCCTGGGGCAGAAGACCGCCACTTCCCCCCTGGGAAGGCAGTTTCTTTTAGAAGGGGGTCCCATCCGCATGGCCGAACTTATAAACCAGCTCGATGCGCCGGTCTTCATTGAACGGGTTTCACTTTCGGAGCCGGCTAACATTATCCGGGCTAAAAAAGCGGTACACAAGGCCCTCCTGAACCAGGCGGAGGGCAGGGGGTTCTCCTTTGTGGAGGCGCTTTCCCCCTGCCC
>SPDA01000600.1 GCA_004525155.1 Spirochaetales bacterium | reverse complement strand
TAATAGAGCATATAGATAAAATTTTATGAATGTTTTTAATAAATTAATCGCTTAAAATTAATTTATACTGTATAATATCGCATAAAATTTCAAGTTTTCAGGGAGTAATGAAATGCCAAACAATCTTTTTTGGATAGTTCCTGCCTGCGCGGTGATAACACTCGGCTTTGCCTTGTTTTTTTTCCTGCAGATGAGAAAAAAGAGCGAAGGCACGGATCAGATGAAAAAAATAGCATCCTATGTCCGTGAGGGGGCCATGGCCTATCTCAGGCAGCAGTACAAGGTGGTACTCATCGTTTTCGCGGTCCTCACCTGCTTTTTTTCCATACTCGCCTACGTTTTCAGGCTGCAGAATCCCTGGGTACCGGGCGCATTCCTAACCGGCGGATTCTTCTCCGCCCTTTCCGGTTTTTTCGGCATGAAAACCGCGACCCTTGCCTCATCCCGGACCGCCCAGGCAGCCAGGGAATCCCTCAACAGCGGCCTCACAGTGGCTTTCAGAAGCGGCGCCGTTATGGGCCTCGTGGTCGTTGGTCTGGGCCTTCTCGACATTTCCATCTGGTTTATCATTCTCAATGCCGTATATCCTTCAACCGCGGGAGGGGGAGGACACAACCTGGTCATCATTACAACCACCATGCTTACCTTCGGTATGGGGGCCTCGACCCAGGCCCTTTTCGCGCGCGTAGGCGGAGGCATTTTTACCAAGGCCGCAGACGTGGGCGCCGACCTGGTGGGCAAGGTTGAAGCGGGCATTCCGGAAGACGACCCCCGCAACCCGGCGACCATTGCGGATAATGTGGGTGACAACGTGGGAGATGTCGCCGGCATGGGCGCTGACCTCTACGAGTCCTACTGCGGCGCGATACTCGCCACAGCTGCCCTGGGAGCCGCGGCTTTTTCCTCAAACGCGGCCATGCAGTTCAAGGCTGTCATCGCCCCCATGCTCATCGCCGCTTTCGGCATGATTTTTTCCATCATCGGCATCTTCACGGTTAAAACGAAAGAAACGGCGGATCAGAAGACCCTGCTCAAAGCCCTAAACCGGGGCATTACCTTAAGTGCCATCCTCATCGCCCTGGCCTCTCTTGGAATCCTGCGGCTTCTCAATCTGCCCAATTTCCTGGGAGCCTGGGCGGCGATAATAACCGGGCTCCTGACCGGCATCGGAATAGGCAAGATAACGGAATATTACACCTCAGCCTCCTTCAAGCCGACGCAGAACATTTCCAGCAACGCGCAGACCGGACCCGGAACAACCATTATCGCAGGCATCGGTACCGGCATGATATCCACCGCGTTTCCCGTACTTTTCATTGTGCTGGGAATAATCATGTCCTATCTCTTCGCTTCCGGGTTCGACATGTCGAATTCAAGCATGGGATTATACGGTATCGGTATAGCCGCGGTCGGGATGCTTTCCACCCTCGGTATAACCTTGGCAACGGACGCCTACGGACCTATCGCGGATAATGCCGGGGGGAACGCGGAAATGTCCGGGCTTGGAAAGGAAGTGCGGCAGCGCACGGACGCGCTGGATTCCCTCGGCAATACCACTGCGGCCACCGGCAAGGGATTCGCCATAGGTTCAGCGGCTCTTACGGCCCTCGCCCTGCTGGCTTCTTATATAGAAGAACTGAAAATCGGCCTCGTGCGCCTGGGACGGACAGTGCTCGACCTCGGCGATGGAAACATTGTCGAAACGGCGAAGGCAACCCTGGAGAATTTTATGGAGTATTATGAGGTCAACCTCATGAACCCGAGGCTCCTTGCGGGCGTATTCATAGGGTCCATGCTTGCCTTCCTGTTCTGCGGCCTCACGATGAACGCCGTGGGCAAGGCGGCTTTCAAAATGGTGGAAGAAGTGAGGCGGCAGTTTGCTGAAATAAAAGGCATACTTGAAGGCAAGGCGGAACCGGACTACGCACGCTGCGTAGCCATCTCTACCAAGGGAGCGCAGACCGCCATGATCCTGCCTTCGCTCCTGGCAATAGTCATCCCAATTGTGGTCGGTGTTCTCCTGGGCGTATCGGGCGTCATGGGTCTGCTTGTGGGCGGACTGGGTTCCGGTTTCGTACTGGCAATTTTCATGGCCAACGCGGGCGGCGCCTGGGATAACGCGAAAAAATACATAGAAGAGGGCAACTTCGGCGGTAAGGGTTCGCAGGCCCATAAAGCCGCGGTCATCGGGGACACTGTGGGCGACCCTTTCAAGGACACTTCGGGACCGTCGCTCAATATCCTCATAAAGCTCATGACCATGGTAGCCATAGTCATGGCCGGGCTGACAGTCGCCTTTTCAGTTTTGTAAAGGAGGAGCACAAATGAATCAAGAAAAACATTTATAT